>JAIROC010000154.1 GCA_031257735.1 Bacteroidales bacterium
ACGGTGAAAAGCGAATGGTGGCACTTTAACGCCTGCACGTTGGAAGAAGCCCGTAAACAATATAAACTGATAGAATAAACCATGCTCAACGGCATCGAATACTTCTTACTGATAGGCTCTCTGTTACTTTTCATGAGCATTATAGCCGGAAAAACCGGCTACAGGTTTGGCGTGCCCATGCTGTTGTTGTTCCTCGGTATAGGCATGCTGGCCGGAAACGACGTCCTGAATTTTATTGCATTCGACAATGCCCTTTCCGCACAAAACATCGGCGTAGTGGCGCTCGCCTGCATCCTCTTTTCGGGAGGCATGGACACCAAATACGACGAAATTAAACCGGTGATGGGACAAGGCGTGGTATTATCCACCCTTGGCGTATTGCTCACCGCCGTGTTCACCGGATTTTTCATTTATTATGCCACACTGTTTTTCTTCCCCTCGTTAGGTCTTACGCTGCTCGAATCGCTGTTGCTGGCCTCCGTCATGTCATCCACCGACTCGGCGTCGGTGTTTGCGCTGCTGCGTTCCAGCGGCCTGTCGCTACGCCACCGCCTGCGCCCCATGCTGGAACTCGAAAGCGGCAGCAACGACCCCATGGCTTACATGCTCACCATTTCACTCATTCAGTTGATTAAAACACAGGCGCACGACTGGACAATTATTTCCATCATGTTTTTCGTGCAGCTGATTATCGGCGCGGTGGCCGGATTCCTTCTCGGAAAAATCACACTGCGCATCATCAACCGCATCAACATTCATAACGACGCCCTGTACCCCGTGCTCCTGCTATCGGCCATGCTGTTTATATTTTCCGCCACTTATTTTATGAAAGGGAACGGTTACTTGGCGGTGTACATCGGCGGCATGGTTATCGGCAACAAACGTTTCGTACACAAGCGCACGGTGCGGAAATTCTTCGATGGGATGGCCTGGTTGTTCCAAATTGTGATGTTCCTCACGCTGGGGTTGCTGGTCAGTCCGAAGGCCCTGCCGCAAGTGGCCGGCATCAGTATCGTGATTGGGTTATTCATGATTATCTTCGCCCGTCCGGCGGCCGTACTCATCAGTTTGCTGCCTTTCCGGAAAATGACGTTTAAAGACCGGATTTACGTGTCATGGGTGGGGTTGCGTGGCGCGGTGCCTATCGTATTCGCCACCTATCCGCTGATTGCCGGCGTTGCACACGCCGACACGATGTTCAACATTGTATTTTTCTGCACCATCATATCCCTGTTGGTACAGGGCACCACGCTTACGCCTGTGGCCAAATGGCTGGAGCTGGCCAAAGCCAACCTATTACCCCGCAGAATGGTTGATTTCGACGTGGAATTTGCCGAAGAAATTAAATCCTCCACCATGGAAGTTACGGTTACCGATACCATGTTGGCCGAAGGTGCACGCTTAATGGATTTGCAACTGCCCGAACGAACATTGGTGGTAATGGCCAAACGAAACAATAATTATTTTATTCCGAAAGGAAATACAGAACTCAAGGTGGGAGATAAATTACTGCTTATTTCCGACGATGAGCACGGCATTGAACAAACATTACGGAAGTTGGGTGTGCCGGTGGAAAATTCTTGAGAAAACGAACGTATTTACGCGTCTAAGATTTCATTATTTTACTCTTTTTTTCCAATAAATCAACCGACGATTTTTCTTATCCAAAAACTTATACGAAGATATTATAAATCCTCTACTATACTGAAACATCATAAAAATCAATACTCCGCCATAAATTATCTGTCGCATATTGGCGGCAATAGCATTCGGCATCCCGACAAAGCGCAGAACTTCGGGCAGAAAAACAAGAAACGCTGCTGCAATAACACTACCCCGCAAATTTCGCATCCCTCCGATAATGACTATGGAAAGGATAAAAATAGATTCGTCCACAGTAAAACTTGTCGGGTCAATATAACTGATATAATGGGCATAAAGCGCTCCCGGAACAGCGGCAAGCATTGCTCCAACGGTAAAAGCGATGACTTTGGAAAGATAAACGTTTTTACCCAAAGACTGTGTGAAAATCTCGTCTTCGCTCAACGCCCGCAAAGTACGTCCGAATGCCGAGCCGGTCAGTTTTTTCAGGAAAAAGAATATCAATGCGACAAAGAAAAACGTTAACAGCAAAAATGCCCACTTGCTTTCTACTTCAACGCCAAATATCGAAATGCAGGGAATACCCGGTATGCCCAATGGTCCTCTTGTGAGCGACATCCAGTTGTTCATCAGCGAAAAGACAATTACCTGAATGCCCAGCGTGCAGATAATAAAATAGTCGTCAACCGTGCGCAGGGCAATGGCGGACACAATCAACGCCAACAATCCGCTCAACAGCATGGCGACAGGCAAAGCTAACACAAATGGCGCTTGATAATTGAGCGCAAGCAACGCCGCTGTATAAGCGCCTACACCATAGAATCCGGCATGAGCCAGCGAAATCATTCCACCAAAACCGGCAGAGAGATTCAGGCTCTGTGATAACATCACGTAAATGCCGACCAATATCAATAAATGCAATAAATATTCCATGCGCTATATTTCTATCTTTTTTAATCGTTTGCCACTAAATCCAAGCGGTTTGGCGAGCAAAAACAAAATCAGGATAATGTACGCCACAGCATCCATCCATTGACTGCCGATGTAGTATGCCGACAAATGTTGTGCTGTTGCCAGAAGCAAGGCCCCGCCCACCAATCCCCAATTACTGCCTATGCCGCCGATAATCATTGCCACTACGCCATACAGCAACCAGTTAAAACCCATTGTTGGCGTCATGTCCGTATCAAAAGCAATAAGAATACCAGCCACAGCTGCCAATGCCGACCCGATACCGAAAGCCCACAAAATAACTCTGTCGGAAGAAATACCAACAATATTACTCAATTCGGGATTGCTTGCCACTGCACGGATATTTCGCCCGATACGGCTGTATTTCATCAATAACACGCAAGACACAAATAACGCCACACATACCACAATCGTCGTAATCTGAATATCGGTAATATATGCTCCGAAAAACTCGTTGCCGACTTTGATTTCGCCTGTGCGCACGCTTTTGGTATCATCGCCCCAAAGCATAGAAATGACGTTTTGCAGGACGGTGTAAAGTCCTAATGATGCAATCATCAATATCATGGGCGAGGCGTTGCGTTTTCTTAATGGTTTGTACAGGGCGATTTCGGATAACACTCCTACGGCTGTGGCGGCGATAATGGCTAATGGAATGGATAGCCATACGGAGCAATGGAGTTGTATGGAGAATAAGTATGTGAAATAGGCGGAAAAGGTTAGGGTGATGGCGTGGGCGATGTGGAAAAATTTAATAGTATGAAATATAACACTAAATCCTAATGAAATCAACAGGTACAGGCAACATGTAAGAGCAATCATTATCATTATTTGTGTTATTATTCCCATAATTTAAGTATTAAAAAATATTCGTTAATTGATTGTCGTTAATAATTTTCTTGTTTTCCAAAAACTTAAAATATTCAAAATATGATTTTTTTAAGTGTGGATATTTATATATTTTATCTAAAATACGTTTTTTATAAATAGGGTCTAAATAAAAATTTTGTACAACTTCCAAGCGTAAATCAAATAATTCTTCTTTTGAAAAACGAGGGTGATTAATTATTGGTATTTCGGTTGTTAATTCATTTAAATTAAAATTTTTAGATAAATAATTGTTCTGATATTCATCCCAAACTTGTGTTCCGGGAAATGGCGTAATAAACGACACCCTTATTTCATCAACAGGAATAGAGCGTAAAAAGTTATTGTAATTTCTAATTTTTTCTTCTGTGTCATCAGGAAATCCAATAATTAACAATGCTTTTATGATTAATCCTATTGCATTAGCAGTATACAATACTTCTGCATAATCATCTTTTGAAATTGAAAAGTTACCTTTTAATTTGTCGGAAGAAGCATCATCTGATTCAAAACCTATACTTAATTTTACACATTTTGCTTCTTTCAGCATAAATAACATTTCATTATCTAAATTGTCGAGACGGAATAATCCCCACCAATGAATTGGCAAATTCCTTTTAATAAATTCATTACAGATTTCATACACTTTCTTTTTATTGAGATTGAAAGTCAAATCGGGAAAAAAAACTAGATTTGTATTGTATTCATTGTGTAAAAATTCTATTTCATCAAGAACTTTTTCAGGGTTTCTCCAAAAAACTTTTTTACCCCACATACTTTCGGAAGAACAAAATATACAAGAATATGGACAGCCTCTCGAATACAATACTTGTGCAACCCCTTTTTGTTGGGAAGGTGCAGGGTAAGTGATTTGGAATTGTCGCGAACTTGACATAAATTCCGAATGTCTTTTTGGAAAAGGAATAGTGTCTATTTCTTTAATCCTCTCGGCTTCTTTTGTTTTTTGTACAATACCGTTTATGTCTTTATACCAAATTCCATTTACACCTGCCAAATTTTCTTTTTTAATGATTGTATCAATTACATCTCGAAGTATAATCTCTCCTTCGCCTTTAATAACAATATCTACTTGTTTTTCTGCAATTACCTTTTCAGGCATTGCCGAAGGATGATAACCGCCGAAAATGATTGTTGGCGCTACTTTGTTTTTATTTTCAAAAAGAATTTTTATTTTCTCTGCTAATTTAAGGCAATAAGGATATTGATAGGAATAAATACTGAAACATACTGCGACAACAGGATTTGATAAAAGTTCGTGCAATAATTTGTCTTCGTCTATTCTACCATAGTATAATGTTGAGATAACATCTATTTGTTCTAATGTTGCCTGCAAATATTCCAATGCGAGCGGTTCTTGTTCGCTTGTTCGGGTAAATCCGTTAGTGTGATTTAACTCTCCTAATGGTTGTATTAATATAATTTTTTTCATAGACCCACTTCAACTTTACCTAAATCTGTACTATGGTAAAAATTAGTTGATATTTCGAGAAACAAACCGAATTTATCACGTGAAATAGACTCGTTTAACTTTAGATATTTAACAGGCTTTTTGAAATAACCTTCCATATTTTTCCCTTTCTTATCTTTATATTGAGCCTCATCTTTAAAAATATAATGTAAACTAATATGCACTGCGTTGTCTTTAATTTTAATTTCTTTGTATTTAATATTTAAATCGCTCGGTCTAAAAGAATCCATTGATAATTCAGGTGCTTCTCTACCTGCCTGACATATAGTATCACATAATGATAATAAATAGCCAAAAGGATTAATTTGGGGATTGATTTTTGCTTGTTCCTCCCAATCCGTTTTTTCTAATTGCATATCAAAATCTTTAAGAAAATCCCCAACCTTCCACTCGGAAATATGATGTGGTAAAATTGCACGACAGATAGTGAGTTTTACTTCTTTTTCTTCTTCTTCGTTATTTTTTTCGTCTTGGCTATTTTGCCTCCACCCCAATTTTTTAATTTCATCCTTATCAAACGAATGATAAACAAATAAACTCGACCATATTCCATGGTTAATATTCTGAAATGCAATAGGAATTATAATATCACTTGCTTTTATTTCGCTATACTCTTTTGGAAGTTCAATTACATTTTCTTCTGTTATACCACGAATGTTATCTAATAGTCGGTCAATTTGCATTAAACTACCCAAGCGAGGTACCCAAGGCAACACATTTTTCTTTCTTTTGGGTTTTGCCACAAAATTCAGTACATATTTTTCTAATATATATTCTCCTTTTTCTAATATATAAGCAATATCATGACACATGGCCACTATAAACCATTTTTTTAGAATTTCTTTTGCATTTTCGTTTGTTATGATTAAATCATTAGGAAGAATTTTTTTTGATTTCGTCTTTAGAAAAATTAATCCCATAACAAATACATAAAAAGAATGTATAAAATGGTCTCTGTATTCGGATACTAAAAAAAGTTCCTTTTCTCTTTCTAATCCTCTAAACAATTGTCTAAATATGTGTGGAATTTCATTTTTTTGGAGTTGTTCGTTCAGACCTTCAAGACCAATATCTACTTGTGTAATAATATCCTCAATTTTTGTGTTTTCTATTGGAAAAAGTTCGTCAATAATTTTTGCGACTGTTCGTGCTACCTCATAAGACCAATACCTATAACCTGCCCAATATTGACCTATTTCGGAATTTGCCACATTAAAATGTCCCGCAATAATACTTAAAATCTTATTAAACTCCTCTATATCTGTTTCAGTTTTTAAAACTTCAATAATAGAATTAATTGCGTTTTCCCCATCTTTTTCATGGAAAAAATTGTCTTTGTAAATTTTTCTTCCGTGAGTAACATAAATCCGTTCAGCTGTGTTTACTAATTCTACAACATACTTACTTAGAAGCCATCGAATTTTCTGTACTAATTGATATAACTTTTCTGTATCAACGTCTTTACTTTCTTTTAAAGTTATTTCAAACTCAAAGCCTGCCATATAATCTTTTTCCGTAATATCCGCAACATAAAATATTGATTTTGAATCAGCGTTTTTATCAAAAAAATCGTTTACCGGTTTTAATAATTTACGAGTATCTTCGGCAGAATAATCTTTAATGGAAATTTTAGGTGGATCCGCTTTTAAATTATTTAATTTAGCAATATTATTATTATCTTCCGCTAAAGATAATATTTTGAATTTTCCATTATTTTCCAAATTACAAAATGGACTATCACTATTTTTATTTACTATTAAACATAAATCATCTTGATTTTCACTTTGGAAACGCCACATTAGTTCAGTCAGAAGATGAATAGGTTTCTCAGGATGTCTGTACATACAAGAGATAGCGTTCGTTTTTTCTTCTATATCTGAAGCTGAAGCTGGTAATAATGAGTCAATTAACTTATTTTGTTGTTTATCCCAATTTGATTTTTCATTTTCATAATTTCCGTAAAAGGGAATTGTTACTCTTGTTCTTGTTTGTAATGAATTAAATTTCATCACACATTTATCAATGTTGTATAAATCATTTTTAAGTTCATTTGCAACTTGATATAACAAATTCCCTAAATTTTCCGCGATGTTTTTTGAATAGGTTTTCCAATCATTACCTGTGTCTTCACAAACCGTTTCCTTAACAAGATTAAATGCTGCTATATATGGGTCTGACAAATTCATATCAATATATTCCATTAATAAATCCTCCTTATTTCAAAAAAATAAATTCTCCATTCTTAACTGTTTTTAAAGCAATATCTTTACGGGCATCGCCCGATGCCGACATTACGGTTTTACCTGTTACGCCTGAAAATTCCAAATGCGATAACGCTTCTCTTAATTGTTCGGTGTCATTTGAATTTTCATAAAGTAATTTTAATGTCATTGCCATAGCATCATAACCAAGCACTACTCCCAAAGATGGAAATTGATTATTGTATTTTTTTCTAAATTTTGCGATAAAAACACTATCAATTGCCACAGAGGTATAAACAATATTTTCGGCAGCATTCTGCGCTATTTCAATACAATCATATCCTTCTGCACCGGTACTGCTTACAAATTTAATATCAAGATTTAGTTCTTTAGCTTGTTTCAGAATTAATCCTGTGGTTTTGGGTGTTCCAGCAATAAATAATGCTTCTGCATTTAATGATTTAAGTTTAAGCAAATGAGATTTAAAATCAATATCGTTTCTCTCAAAACTTTCATTAAAAACAATTTCACCACCCAAAACAGTAAAATTGGGAACAAATACTTCCATGTGAGAATTACCTGAGTCATCATTCATATACAATATTCCTACTCTCTTTAATTTTAACTCGTTAGCAACATATTGAGTGATAACTTTTGATTGATCAGGTGCAAGTGGCCCCATTCTGAAAATATACTTTCCTGCATTAGATACTTTAGGACTTGATACTGAAGGTGAAAAAAGAATTGTTTTGTTTTTCTCCGCAATAGGAATCATCGACAACATATCCGAAGTGGTAAGAGGCCCTAATACAATAGATGGCTTTTCTATTTGTATCAGTTTTTCAAGAGCAGCAATACTACTTTTTGTAGTAGAAAAATTATCTTCCACTATCAATTTTACTTTAAATAAAGTAGAATCTATCGAACTCATAAAATCCACAAAAGCCATATTCATGCCTTTTTGAACATCTTGACCTTGGCTTGCAGCGTTTCCTGTTAAAGGAATAATAACGCCAATTTTCACTGTTTCCTGCTGTTTACCCGTCTTATTCCACCATACAATCACTCCGATTGCCACCACCGCAATCACTCCAATTGTAATAAAAATTTTCTTTGTCATATCATTTATTTTTTAATAATCATCAATTTTCAATTCAATATTCTTCAATAATTCTCTTGCCGTCATCTCTATTTTTGAGAAAGCAAACAATTTTCTGCTGAGTTTGCGTTTTTCCCGCAATAGCGCCGTGTATAGTGGTTAGTTCCAAAATGGAACATACCTCTTTTTCGGTTAACTCTCCGGATTTAAAGATATTACCCAAGTGTTTGGTAATGGCAGGACGTTTAGTGCCAAACAATATGGCAATTTGGTCTTGCGTAAGCCAAACTGTTTCTTCGTCAAGCCGAACTTCGAGCCGAACTGAATTATCCGGCTGATAAAGGATTATTTCTCCTGCATTACTTATGTCTGTTTCCGTCATCATTTAGGGTTATATCTTCATTTTAACAGTTCCCAATTCCAATTCAATTACTTTATTTACAACATTTTCCAATAAAATCCGTTTATGTTCGACGACTACAAAAGTAATGTTTTTTTTTTGCAAATCATGTACACATTT
>JAIROC010000330.1 GCA_031257735.1 Bacteroidales bacterium
GCACACAGATTATAAAACCATATTGAATCATTTTTTTTTGTTCGAACAACAAATTTTAAATTAGTTAATATGTAATAATATATTCTTTTTATTATACTTTTTGTTGGCCTTCCCTGAAAAAATATCATATCCTTATCGGAAGTAATTCGTTTATCGTAATAGCTGGGCGGAACAATAGAAAAAACTTTATCAAAACAATTCGCTTTGATTAAAATAGACACAAAATTATTTGATGATTGCGGAGTTCCTATGATATGTGTCAAATCTTGAGGAACCTCGTGACATAGAAAAATCCGCCTGTTCATGACTGTTTTGTTCATCTACAATAATCACATCCGTATATTTAATGAATCTAATAATCTAACACACACCTTACTAATGATTTTCTTATAAATGGGAACTTTATGAGATTTCACTTTATAATAACATTCAATATTTTTGCGTTCAAAATAACAATTCTGTTTTAATTCTTCTATGTATCCTTCGTAAAATTCCTCCAATAGAGGGTAATTTTCATACCTGTTATACATATTGTGTTTCCTTTTTTTTAATGAAATATAGCTGAAATGGTAGAATATCAACTCATCGTTATTAAAGTAATATTTTGAATCTTTCAAAGTAAGTACCCGTTCATGTAAATTCCATGGCGCTGCATTCATGCCGTAATGAAATAAAACTTTTACAATTTCATGAAAAAATACAGAAACCAGTGTGACAGGTAATTGGTCAACAAATAGCCCTTTGCTGATATAATCAAAACACTGTTTCATCAACCGTTCTTCCCACCAATCCAGGAAGTCGAAAACCCGTTTATCGGTGAATGATACACCGATAAAACCCAAATTATATATTCCTCTTGTTAGGAACAGATTTTCGTTAGGCCATAAATCGTCCAAAGGAATTGGGTTGAGAATATGTGGTGTTAGGATAATAGATTTTTCGCGCAAACTATTTTCTATTATTGAAAATGAAGAAAATACTTTTATATCCGGGTCAAAATAAAGTATAATATCGGCGTCTCTGAATTTTTTTATCCATTTAATGTATGAGGCTTTAACCGAAGTATTTAATTCAACAATATTGTATTTATGGAAAATATCATATTCTACAGTAATATCTAAATTTTCCACCTCTACAACTTCAACCATCACCCCATCGACACCATACTCTATGTTAGGATTAATTTTATCTACCAAGCCCAATATCAGTTTATAATCCGGATTCGTACGAAACAAACTGCGAAACAAAACATTTGCCTGAGCTACATAGTTGTTTGAACAAATTGTAAATGCGATTTTTTTCATATTTATTATTATATTAAATTTAAATTTTAAAAGTGAGGATTTGGTTTAAATAACTTTTCATCTCCGTATCATTCATTTTTCTAAAATCTTTGTTCAAGCAAATACCTATATTTAAAATTAAAAGGAAATAAAAAATTTGCGTATCTTGATAATCCTGAATAAACGAAAACATTGCCTTGTAGGAAATCCACAGACCGAGTGTCCTTATAAACCAATTATTTGATTTTCTAATTGCATAGTAAGCGGCTACCATAAAAAACATAAAATACGACAGTCCTCCCAAAAATCCACCCCACTGTACATAATTAAGCATACCGGATTCGGAAGATGGTCGCCCGTTTCGCCACAAATCATAATATATATCGAAATCAATTAATGAAGTTTGTACTTTCCCTGTTGCACCAAGCCCCCAAAAAAATGCATTTTTATCTCGCAAACCGTACAAAACATCCATATAAATTCCTGTACGTGAATCGGCTAATAAATTTTCTTCTTTGGGGCTGTGTACAACTATATAAGTGTTATTTTTTTCACCGGTCTTAAAAACATTAAAAATACCGGTAACGCCTAATACAAAAAACACTATTGGAGCAGCAAACAACAACACAGAACAAAATTTAAGCATTTTGAATCTATTATAAGATTTGAAATAATACAAAAATAGTATGGCAAAAGCAACCATAATATTAAGCAGATTGAAACGTTCCTCAATATTCAAGAAAAAACTCATTATTGACAGTACAATTATTGTAATTGCTTTCCATTTTATTTTTATATACGGAACAAATAAAATTAACAGATAAAGTCCGGAAATCATTCTTATCGTTAATGCATACGGCATAATCTTGACTGCAATTGTCTCGTTATATGCTATTATTATCGCTGCTATTGTACCAAACAATATGTAAGACCGCAACATTTTCGCAATATTTGCAGGGTTTATTATTTTGTATATGTAGAATGGAAACAAGAAAAAGAAAAATATTGTCCCACTAAAAAGTGAAATCCAATCTGTAGGAGTATCAGCGTTTATCACTCCCCTAATAAACATTAATGCATTATATAACAGGAAAAAATTCAAAATTTTTTTACCATCTATATTTTGTGTGTGATATTTTTGAAATAATGCTAAAACGAATAATGGAGTCAGACAAATAAGCGTAACCGCCACTATTTTCCCCGGAAAATAAGAAGACCATACCGTAGGAATCAGAATCAGAGGAATACTGTATTTTATAATAAAAGATTTCATTTCTTCGATTTATTGAAGATTTCGAATTTCGATTAAAAAATCGCCATACCGTTTTCCGTTTGCTTCCCATGTCAGTTGATTTATGTCGTTTCCGGCATAATCTCTTTTCCCTTCGGGTTGAATATCGGCAAGCGCCAGCGCCTCTTTAATACAATCTGCCAAACATTCGGCTGTGGTTTCCTGCATTTCGATAATCCATTTCTTGTCAGTTAGAAAATCTCTCAAATCCCGCCCACCGGTATCTTTTGAACACACAATGGGTAATCCACAGGCTAATGCTTGCGCCTGAACCAAAGCCAATCCTTCTTCCCGGGACGGCAACACAAATACTTTTGCCTGATTATAGTATTGAACTAATTGTGTTTCGTCAACCGAATTTACATGAGTGAACAAATTTTCATTTTCAGGGAAAGGCAAATCATATAATGCCCCTACATGTAGAAAACGAATATTTAACTTTCGTATCGCTTCAACTATCATATCACATCCCTTACGCCAGGACCATTGACCTACCATTATTACATCATAACTGTCAATGCCGGGTTTATCTGTGGGATAAAAGCGTTTCAACGAAGCGCCATAAGGATTTACAAACAATTTCTGCTCAGGAAAATTCTGTTTCAAAAAACTCTCTTTGACATGTTTAGATGGAATCGTAATGTAATCTGCCTCATTATATATATTCAAAGTTCGTGATATATACGCTTCAAGTTCTCTTCTAAATGATTTTGAGAATTTTATTCTGTCGACTGATATTATTTTATGTTGCTCGATTACATGTTTGGAACCGCATTCAACTATCGTTATAGAACCCTGTCTTTTCGCTTTTTTCAAGGAAATTTTAAATTCAGCAGATAAAACAACAGTTATATCAGCAGGACGCATATAAATCGAAGTAATAAAATCCTGAATGTTACGTAATCCATGCCGGATAAAACGCGACCTTGAAAATGGACGAGCTTTTGCAAGATATACAAAAGGAAACAATAGGCTAAATAAAGACTTGCTGCATTTTTTTTGCAAACCAAATTTCATGGCTCTTTTAGTTGGCACAAAAGAATAGAATTTCACATCAAATCCTTTTTTATCTAATTCTCTGGCTATATCTAAAAGATGGGCTCGCCCTGCTGATAAAATATTTATTTTCATTTATTTTGCATTAAATCAAATTATTCTATTTTTTATATTTATGATTTTCCAAATCTTCCGGATATGCAGAGATATTCCGATTAATCTATAACTTGTTGGCATTACATACAATGCCATTATCACTTCAAATAGCAACGTACCTGTAGCCGCGCCGGTTAATCCCCAATATAAACAGAGAATATAGGAACATCCTACAGATAATATCGAGCTTATTATTCCTGCTATAGCCAATTGGTAGAGTTTATTCATAGCTCGGAAAACAACGCTGGCAGTCCACCATACTGCATTCAACAAAACTCCCAATAAAAACAAATACCACATCGCCGCCGGCGGATTCAATTCATTGTGAGTCCATATAGCATAAACAGGCAACCCGAATACAGCCAACATCGTTACCCCGACAATCGACAAAACAAATGAAGCCTTTAGTGCTCTCACAAAAATAAATCTAACCGTCTCCCAATGCTTGGCGCCAATCTCATACTGTATTTCGGGAAAAACACTGCCATTAACGATACTGTACATTTGATTGACAGAACGGGATAATGTTCGCACAGTATTAAATACCGCCACAGCAACCGGTCCCAAAGTCAGTCGTACAACAATAGTAGTCCCCTGGAAAAGAAATGTCTGCCATACAGGCGTCATTAAATATCC
>JAIROC010000345.1 GCA_031257735.1 Bacteroidales bacterium
CCGTGAATAATAATTTGGGCTTCTCCGATTTCGATATTATTTTTATAAGTGAAGAAGTAGTCAACGGTAAATCGTAGTTCTGTAAATTCTTCATTTTCTTTTCTGACAAGCACGCGTGTAATAGGAGTAATATTTTTGCCGGTGTATTTTTGCACAGGAATAGGAGCAACAAAAATATTTCCACTATTAATTCTAACAGGCAAAGACTTAGCATATTTAATTCTGATTTCGTTCATAACGGAAAAGAGGGTTTGTAGAGCCTCATTAGGTTGCAATTCGACGGATTGAAGAATAATAGCACAGTAATTATGATACGCTTTTTCCAAAGGATTTCTGAGGCTTGAAGGAGAGGTTCCATTTCTTTCTGCCTCAATGGTAGCTCTTTCGTTCCATAGATTAGCTAACTGTTCGTTCACGTTCCAGAGGTTTGTGAAGATGTCAGTCAGTTGCAGCGTATCGGCGGCGTTATGTAGAGCGGGGTTACTGTCAAATTGCGTATGCAGATGGTTAATAGTAGATGTTTCGCTCATAAGCGGTTCTTTCGCAAGATTATGATAAGGTTTCAGAAAACTTTCTAACAACTTACCCGCCTCCGCTTTATCTTCGATGCTACTTTTAGCCGCGGTTTTTGATGTACGTCTAATTTCCCAAAAATCATTATCTCTTTTTTTGTCTAAATCAGCGATTAGCTTTGTTAAAGGACTTGTTTTGTCCATAACAAGGTTTTCTCGGAAAGCGCCGTCGGCATTCACGAGAACGTCTAATGCTGCGACAGATAGTCCATTAAGGGATGATTTTACCTTAATGCTCGCGTTAATAGTTTCGTTGATAAGTCCTCCTAAATCTGGTATGGATAGTTTGTGTGTATCTAATGATTGTAATTTTAGTATATTTTGCATAATATATATTTTTTAAAAGATTATTTGTATTATTCGATGAAATGCATATTTGATTGTTTTTCTCTTGATGATTCTTATAAGAGGGCAGCGGACAACTGTCGACAAGCTACTTATGATTATGACAGGGCAGCGGACAACTGTCGACAAGCCACTTATGATTATGACAGGCTTCTCGACAGCTGCGAGAGCAATATGATGATTATGATAAGGGCGTAGACAGTTTTCAAGGGCAAAAAGATAATCATCATTACGATAAAAACAGTTGTATAGGGACTGATGATAATCAGAAGTGATATGTAGACAGTTATCCGCTGACGACTCATAACGCGAAGTAACGCCTTGCTTTATCTTTTTGACCTTGCTCGATGATGTGTAAGAGAATAAAAAGAAGTTTTTTCCTTTGAACAAGTCGAATAAATAGACTATCTTTCCATGCAAAAAGTTCTCCATAAATAAACATTTTTGTACAAAGGATGAAAAGAAAAACAGTTTTTTATCTCTCTTAGAGGGAAAAAGATATTTTCTGCAATAATGTTGAACAAGTGTTTCATAATAAACTTTCTTGTATAATTCATTTTATTTTACTTAGGTTATTTTTGTACTATTTCTTGTTGATATTAATTCAACGCTGCAAAGATATAAAAATTATTCATACAAAATAATATTTTGATAAAAAAAAAATCAAGCATTATAACATATTGAAAGAGCGTAAGAAAAAAATAATCTCAATCCGTATTTTCACATGATTTATCCAAAATATTTGTCGTCCGCAACGAAAATCCCGATAGAAAAAAGCAGAAAAAAACACGAAAGAGAAAAAAATGAACAGAGTTATGAGTTATGAGTTATGAGTTAGGCTGACGCAAACTAAAATAACCCGTCATTGCGGGTCAAGCCCGCAATGACGGCGTTGTTTGGACAACGTTGATGATTACTTTTAAAATATAGTTATGAGTTATTTTAGATTGACAACTCGTAATTAAACCCATAATCCATAACTCATAACTCCCGTTAGGGACGAAATGTTGGTTGTAACGTTTTCGTTTCTTTGTCCTTTCTTTCTGCGTATCAAAATAAAAGTTGTATCCTTGCAGCAATAAATTTTAAAAATCATGGATATGTTAGAAAAACAGGCAGCAAGGAAAATGTACGAGAAAACACATCGTCTTCCGCCAAAGGTACAACAGGAGTTGTCGGATTATATCGAATTTTTATTGCGGAAATATCAGACAGATGTTCAGGAAAAGCCCTTTTTCGGTTGTATGAAAGGTACTGTTACCTGGATGAGCGATGATTTTAATGACCCGCTGGATGATTTTAAAGAATATATGTGATGAAGCTGTTGATAGATACACAATCTTTTATCTTTTGCTCTTCGGGTCATAATTAGTGTCTGTCTTTAAAGTACAAAAAAGTAATCATCAACGCCGTCCAAACATCGCCGTCATTGCGGGGAGGGGTACTTTTTACACAGACTCCTTCGTGCTTTTGTGCTATAGAATTACAAGTGTAAATTAGCGCCGATAATATGCAAAAACTCTTGTCTGGTATTATAGTGTTTGAGAAAAGCGCCGGTAAAGTCGGATGTTGTTGTAACGGAATTTTGTTTTTGTACTCCTCTCATGGACATACACAAGTGTTGCGTTTCTATTACCACGGCGACGCCCAATGGCTTTAAGGTATTATGGATACATTCTTTAATTTGAGTAGTTAATTGTTCTTGCACTTGCAATCTTCTTGCAAAAGCGTCTACTACACGAGGAATTTTACTCAATCCAACAATATAACCATCGGGAATATAGGCTATGTGTGCTTTTCCAAAAAAGGGAACTAAATGATGCTCACACAGGGAATATATTTCGATGTCTTTGACAATAACCATTTCTCTGTAATCCTGTTTGAACATGGCGGAGCGTAATATGGCAGCGGGGTCAAGATGATAACCGTGAGTAAAAAACTGCATGGCTTTCGCCACTCTTTCTGGGGTTTTATGTAAACCTTCTCTGTTAATATCTTCGCCAAGTAATTTTAAAATTTCCGTGTAATGTTTTTGCAATTCAGCCGTTACGTGTGAATTATAAGTATCTTTTCTTTCGTATCCTTCGCAATTATCGTCGTACATTAAGGTATCAAAGTTTAATAATTGAATTATAAAAATGGATTGTTTTCTTTTTCAAATGCTATAGTTGTGGCGTCTCCGTGTCCGGGAAAAACCTCCGTATCATCAGGCAGAGTAAATAATTTCTCATAAATAGCTTTTCGCAAAGTATCAAAATTACCCCCCGGTAAATCTGTCCTTCCGATGCTGTTACGAAAAAGTACATCTCCAGAAAAAAGCAGATTATCTGCCTTACTGTACAAACAAATACTTCCCGGAGCATGTCCCGGAGTATATAATACTTTCAAGTCAATATCCGAAACCTGCAATATTTCTCCATCCGTTACATATTGGGTAGGGTTAGGTAATTCTCTCTTTTCAAAGCCCATGATTATACTGAAATCATTAGTCATTGTGTACAGAGGATAGGCTTCCTGATGTATTAAAAATGGAATGTCGGGACAAATATCCCTAACCAATTTCACGCCCATGACGTGATCCGCATGAGTATGCGTTGCAATAATACTTGTAAGATGTATATCCTGTTCTTTAATTATCTTATGTAAACGTTCACATTCATTTTTGTTACTGCAAGCAGGATCTATCAGTATTGCGTTATGGTCATCTGCAATCAGTAAGTAACAATTAACCAAATAACTATTAAATACAGTTCTTATTAGTTTCATTTGTCAAATTCTTTATTTATTATTTTCTTTCAATGCTTTTTCCCAATTCCATGCGGAACGTATCATGTCATCCAATGTTTTTTCCGCTTTCCATCCCAAAACCGTATTGGCACAGGTTGTATCCGCCCATATTTTTTCAATATCTCCTTTTCTGCGTTCCACAAACTTATATGGCAAAGGCATCTGACTTGCTTTTTCAAAGGATTGAATTATTTCCAATACAGAACTTGGTTTTCCTGTTCCGATGTTGAATACTTCATAATTTTTTTTCATCTTTTTGTTTAACATACGATCTAAAGCAACGACATGAGCTTTTGCCAAATCTACCACATGAATATAATCGCGTAAACAAGTTCCATCCGTTGTGTTATAATCATTTCCAAATACCTGTAAACAATCACGTTTACCAATAGCTGTTTGTGTAATATAAGGAACCAGATTTTGAGGCACGCCCACAGGTAATTCTCCTATCAAAGCCGAAGCATGAGCGCCTATAGGATTGAAATATCGCAAAGATATTACCTGTAATTGAGCAACTGCCAAACATATATCCTGCAATATTTCTTCGATTACCTGTTTTGTATTTCCGTAGGGACATTCAGCGGGTTTGACAGGACTTTGTTCTGTAACAGGCAAACTATCCGCCTGTCCATACACGGTACAGGAAGAAGAAAATACAAAATGACGAATATCATGTTTCTCTATTGCCTGCAAAATATTTAGCGTACTCACAAAATTGTTATAATAATAACGCAGAGGTTCTTTAACTGACTCTCCTACATATTTGTGAGCCGCAAAATGAATAATGGCGTCTATGGGATTCTCTGCAAAGAATTTGGTTGTCCTTGTATTATCTGCCAAATTAAATTGTTCAAACCTTGTTTTTTTTGTCGTGATTTTTCTTATGTTATCAATAACATTTATCTGTGAATTACTCAAATCATCAACGATTATCACATCATATCCTTGTTCTTGCAATTCCACTACTGTATGAGAACCAATATATCCAGCGCCTCCTGTAACTAAAATCATTTTATTTCTACTTGTTTTTTTATGTTTTGCAAAGGTAATCTTTTTTTTCATGATTTTATTATATATCTGCTGGCAATAAAACAGCCTGTAAAACAATACAAAAGAAATAAATGTTTATCATGGGCATAAATAGTTCTTGTTTTTCAAAAAAAAGATGTACCTTTGCAGAAATTTCATACAATATCTCGCCGAGATTAAATACTTGGAAAGCCTTATGCTTCCGGGTATACAATAGTATAGAGTTAATACATTTATTTATATATAAATTTTCATGATACAAAAAGTTCAAATATTTGACATTAATCAATTAAATGCCAAATCAACTACAGAATTACGCGCATTAGCGAAAGGTAAAAAGTTAGCAGGTTGCGAAAAATTAGATAAACAAGCATTGATTTATCGTATTCTTGACTATCAAAATGAACAAATGAAAAGTAATGGTACATCTATCTCTTCACAACAGAATAAAAGTATAGATGCAGAAAGAACATTCATAGAGGAAGAAATCCCTCTACAACAAGATTATAATCTTGAAATCGAAGAGGAAGAACCCTTAATAAGGGAAGAAAATGAGTATGAAGAGGAAGAGGAAGAGGATGAAGAAGAGGAAAATGGTGATGATGAAGAAGGGGATGAAGAAGAAGATGAAGAGGAAGATGAAATCCAACAGTTCCTTCATGGTGTAAAAGAAAAAATAGCAGCTGAAATTTCAAAGGAAAACCAACCCAGAGAACAAGCCCAAAATAAAGAACAAACACAAAACATCCAATCAAACCATAACAATCAAACATCATCTTCATCAGCAATCCCTCAGAAGAAAATTGAATTTCTGGGCAATATTATTGCAGAAGGCGTATTGGAAGTTATGAATGATGGCTTTGGCTTTTTACGTTCTTCCGATTATAATTATTTGAGTTCTCCTGATGACATTTACGTTTCTCAATCTCAAATAAAACTCTTTGGATTGAAAACGGGAGATACAATCGAAGGAGCGATACGTCCCCCAAAAGAAGGAGAAAAATATTTTCCCTTGTTGAAAATAGATAAGATAAATAACAAAACACCCGATAAAGTTCGAGATAGAATACCCTTTGATTACCTTAAACCACTTTTCCCGGATGAAAAAATAAATTTAATACGGAAAGGAGATAAATCTAATCTCTCTACACGTATTATTGATTTATTTGCCCCTATCGGTAAAGGACAAAGAGGCTTGATTGTCGCACAACCCAAAACAGGGAAGACGGTTTTATTGAAAGAAATAGCCAATGCAATAGCAGACAATCATCCAGAAATATATCTGATAATTTTATTGATAGATGAACGCCCCGAAGAAGTAACCGACATGGAGCGCAGTGTAAATGCCGAAGTGATAGCTTCTACGTTTGACGAACCTGCCGATAGACATGTTCGCATAGCCAATATTGTTTTGGAAAAAGCAAAACGTTTAGTAGAATGTGGTCATGATGTATGTATCTTGTTAGATTCGATTACGCGTTTGGCACGCGCTTATAACACCATAGCTCCAGCATCAGGGAAAGTGCTTTCAGGAGGTGTTGAAGCCAATGCGCTGCAAAAACCTAAACGCTTTTTTGGCGCAGCACGTAAAATTGAAGATGGCGGTTCTTTAACCATCATCTCTACTGCCCTTACTGAAACAGGGTCTAAAATGGATGAAGTCATCTTTGAAGAATTTAAAGGAACAGGAAATATGGAATTACAGTTAGAAAGAAAATTATCTAACAAACGTGTTTTCCCTGCGGTAGATATTGTTGCTTCAAGTACTCGTCGCGATGATCTTCTTCAAGATAAAGAAACTTTGCAACGTATTTGGATATTACGAAATCATCTGTCTGACATGAATGCGGTAGAAGCTATGGAATTTCTAAAAGCAAGAATGCAAAATACCATCTCTAATGATGAATTTCTTATCTCTATGAATGGATAAGTTCAAAACAAAATTAAGACATTATGGGAGAAATACAGAAAAGAAGAGCAGATGGAACAGTTTAGCAAGGTATGTGAAATGATGATGTTACTGTGTTTTGCTGTGGGATGGCCTGTTTCTATTATCAAAACTTTACGTACAAAAATAGTAAAAGGGAAAAGCTCATTGTTTATGGTGATTGTCATTTTAGGATATGTGTTTGGAATTATCTATAAAATAACATCGGGTTTCGATTGGGTGAGTTATATTTACATATTCAATATTGTTATTGTATGTACTGATTTGTTCCTGTATTTCTACTATAGCAAAAATAGATAAGAAATAAAAAAATATCTTTATTAGTTTACTGATAAACATAATGTTTGATAGATTAAGTAAAAATATTCACTCAAAAACAGGCATCGTATTACAAAATCTAATACCTTCGCAAAACAGATAATAACAGCATTAAATTTCAGAAATAAATTAAAAATCAAATAATAATGGCAAAAGGAACTATAGTGATCAACACGGAAAAGTGTAAAGGATGTGCCGTTTGTGTGGGAACATGTCCAAACAAAGTTATCGCTTTGTCTTCAAAAGTGAATGGGAAAGGTTATAATTACCTCGAAATGGTCAATGAGAATTGCATAGGTTGTGCAAATTGTGCAATTGTATGTCCCGATGGAGTAATAACCGTATATAGAGCCAAATAATAATCAAAAAAGGAGTCAGAATGAAAGAATTACGATTAATGAAAGGAAATGAAGCAGTAGCGGAAAGCGCTATTCGCTATGGAGTGGATGGCTATTTTGGTTATCCGATAACCCCTCAATCCGAGATATTAGAACATTTAATGGTAGAAGATCCATACAAGAAAACAGGTATGGTAGTATTGCAAGCAGAAAGTGAAGTCGCATCTATTAATATGGTATACGGAGGAGCAGCCTGCGGGAAACGTGTAATGACAACATCTTCAAGTCCGGGTATCAGTCTAATGCAGGAAGGATTATCTTATATTGCAGGCGCAGAGCTTCCGTGTCTGGTAGTTAATGTGGTTCGTGGAGGTCCGGGACTTGGAACAATACAACCTTCACAAGCCGATTATTTTCAAACAACAAAAGGCGGCGGACATGGCGATTACCGTTTAATCACACTTGCGCCAGCATCAGTACAGGAAATGTATGATTTTGTAGGCTTGGCTTTTGAATTGGCATTCAAATATCGCAACCCTGCCATGATTTTATCCGATGGCGTTATCGGTCAAGTAATGGAAAAAGTGGTTATTGACGATTATAAACCCCGTTGGACAGATGATTACATTAAAAAATCTTTCCCATGGGCTACAACAGGAAAAAATCCCCAACAACCTCATGTAATCATCACTTCATTACAATTAGATTCTGTCAAACAGGAACAGGTAAATTTGCGTATTCAAGCCAAATACAGAGAATGCGAAAAAAATGATGTCCGTTACGAATTAATAAACTGTGACGACGCTGAATATGTATTTGTCGCTTACGGTTCGTCTGCCCGTATTTGCCAAAAAGCTATTGAATTGGGAAGAGAAAAAGGATTAAAAGTAGGGTTGGTACGTCCAATTACTTTATGGCCCTTCCCAACAAAAATATTACGAGATATGACCAATAAAGTAAAAGGTATGTTATCGGTAGAAATGAGCGCAGGACAAATGGTAGAAGATGTTCTTTTGGCAACTCAACATAAAATCAAAGTAGATCATTTTGGACGTTTTGGGGGAATTATCCCTACACCACAAGAAGTATTGGAAGCATTAGAAACAAAAATTATTGGAGGATAATACAATGAATGAAAATATAATCAAACCGGAAAATTTAATATATAGAAGAACTCCCGTACTTACAGACAATATTATGCATTATTGTCCGGGATGTGGACACGGTACTGTTCACCGCATCGTTGCAGAGGTGATAGAAGAAATGGGTATTCAGGAGACAACAATAGGCGTTGCACCCGTAGGATGTTCTGTTTTAGCATACAACTATTTTGAAGTAGACATGCAAGAAGCGGCTCATGGTCGGGCGCCTGCATTAGCAACAGCAATCAAACGGTTAAAACCTGATTTCCATGTTTTCACTTATCAAGGAGATGGAGATTTGGCAGCAATAGGAACAGCAGAAACTATCCATGCCTGCAATCGGGGGGAAAATATCACCATGATTTTTATCAATAACGGTATTTATGGTATGACAGGCGGACAAATGGCGCCTACTACTTTGGAAGGAATGAAAACAGCAACTTCGCCCTACGGACGGGATATTCCAACAATGGGAAATCCATTGCGAATTACTGAATTGTTGGCGCAATTGCCGGGAACTTATTATGTTACTCGTCAAGCCGTGTATACGCCCGCTTTGGTACGAAAATGTAAAAAAGCTATTCGACAAGCATTCGAAAACCAAAACAAACAAAAAGGTACTTCTTTTATCGAAGTAGTATCCAATTGTAATTCAGGATGGAAAATGACACCCGTTGCTGCCAATAAATGGTTAGAAGAAAATATGTTATCATTATATCCTCTTGGAGATATTAAAGTTCCGACAGTATAAATAAATTAATTTCATAATAATTTAAAGATAAAAAGATATGACTGAAGAGATAATCATAGCTGGTTTTGGAGGACAAGGCGTTCTTTCTATGGGTAAAATACTCGCCTATTCGGGGGTGATGCAAAATAAAGAGGTTAGCTGGATGCCGAGTTATGGTCCCGAAATGCGTGGAGGAACATCAAATGTAACCGTTATCATTAGTGACGAACGTATTAATTCTCCTGTATTATCGGTGTTTGACTCGGCTATTATTCTTAACCAACAATCCTTGGATAAATTTGAACAGGCGGTAAAACCGGGCGGATTGCTTTTATATGATCCCAATGGAATTATTCACCATCCTGTTCGTAAGGATATCAATATTTATCAAATCGCAGCAACAGACAAAGCTGCTGAAATAGGTATTCCAAAGCTGTTCAACATGATAGTTTTGGGTGGATTTTTGAAATATAAGCCTATTGTACAGGAAGAATTTATCCGTAAAGGATTGGAGAAATCATTGCCTGCCCGTCATCACGGACTAATCCCTGATAATGAAAAAGCAATTAAGGTAGGCATGGAAATAGTGAAACCCTATCATATATTATAAAGAATAATATTTTTTCTTGGGGGGGCGTCCTTACATTGAGCGACGCCCTTTTTTTATCATTTCATCTAATCAAATACGAAAAAAATCTGTCGCTTAACCATTAATAATTGTTCTTCTTGATGCAAATAGTTATATTTATCTGTTTTGTATTGTATACAATTATGTTGTTTTCCATCATGTGGAAGACTTCCCGCAAAGCAAACAATGAAACTTATTTTGTCGGAAACAGACGTTCTCCGTGGTTTGTTGTGGCTTATGGAATGATAGGAGCATCTCTTTCAGGCGTAACCTTACTCTCAGTTACAGGAGATGTATACACTACACAATTTACCTATTATGGAATTGTGATTGGATATGTAATTGGATATGTCGTTATTGCTAATATTTTATTACCGCTTTACTATAAATTGAACTTAACCTCTATTTATACGTATTTGGAACAGCGATTTGGAATTGCTTCGTATAAAACGGGGTCATTCTTTTTTATTTTGTCGCGATTACTTGGTTCTGCTTTGCGAATGTATTTGGTGATTTATGTATTGCAGGATTTTGTTTTTCGACACTGGCATATTCCGATTGCAGTTACTGCTTTTTTATTTGTCGCTATTATATTGCTTTATACGTTTAGAGGAGGAATTAAAACAATTGTCTGGACAGATACTTTGCAAACAACATTTTTATTGGTAGCCTTGATCTTCACAATTATATTTATCCCGAAAGAAATGAATTTTTCCTTTACACAACTGTTCAGTGAAATGCACACAGGCGGTTATTCGAAAATATTTCATCTTGATTGGAGAGAACATAATTTTTTTCTCAAACAAATTTTAAGCGGAGCTTTTATTACCATTACCATGACGGGCTTGGATCAGGATATGATGCAAAAGAATTTAAGTTGCAAAAATCTAAAAGATGCTCAACGGAATATGTATACTTTTTCAGGTATTTTGGTCGTGGTAAATGCACTCTTTTTGTTGTTGGGGGGAACATTGATTGTCTATGCACTCAATAACGGTATAGATTTAACAGCCATGAAAACAGATCGTATTTTCCCTACTATTGCTTTTGAATATTTACCGCCGATTGCAGGTATTGTTTTCGTTTTGGGATTGATAGCTGCAGGTTACTCCAGCGCTGACGGAACAATTACAGCGCTCACAACAGCTTTGTGCGTTGATTTTATCGGCTTACACAAACTGAATAAAACCGAAAAAGAAAAAATAACAATTAGACGATATATACATCTTTTGATAGGAACGCTTTTTTTGGCTGTCATTCTTATTTTTTCACGTTATCATGATGATGCGCTTATTCGGATTATTTTTCAGGTGGCAGGATATACTTATGGTCCTTTATTGGGACTTTTTACCTTTGGACTTTTTACCAAAAGAGTTGTAAATGCTGATTTTCTTGTTCCTCTTTTGGCCTGTCTTTCTCCTGTCATTTGTTTTTTCCTGAACAGGTATTCCAAAGAATTGTTTCGAAATTATGAATTTGGTTTTGAGCTTTTACTTGTCAATGGAATGCTTATGTTTATCTTTTTATGGTTCATCAGTAAGAAAAAACAGTCTGCTTCCTAATATGGATAACCATCAAACAGGCGAACAGGATTACCTTTTAAAATGTATCTTTGCACAATAATTCTTTTTCAACAATGATAGAACGCAAACCTGATTGGTTAAAAATAAAGTTAGAAACAAAAGGAGAATATCCAAAAGTCAAAAAGATAGTAGAACTAAATGGATTACATACAATATGCAGTAGCGGAAAATGCCCTAACATCGGACAATGCTGGAATATGGGAACAGCTACATTCATGATTTTGGGAGATATTTGTACACGTTCATGCAAATTCTGCGCAACAAAAACAGGAAAACCATCTCCGCCTGATGTCCTCGAACCCCCAAAAATAGCTGACAGTATTGCGCTCATGCACTTAAAACATTGTGTTATCACCTCGGTAGACAGAGATGATTTACAAGATAAAGGAGCATCCTTTTGGGCTAAAACTATTACCGCTGTCCGTGAAAAAAATCCTCATATTCTCATAGAAGTATTAGTCCCCGATTTCGATAACAGGGATGAATATTTGAATATTGTTTTTGAAGCAAAACCCGATATCTTCGGACATAATATAGAAACGGTTAAACGACTATCTCCCCTAGTTAGAAGTCGCGCAAATTATGATAACAGTATGGATGTTTTGCGAAAGGCTGCTTCAAAAGGATTTATTGTCAAGTCCGGACTTATGGCAGGACTTGGCGAAACGGAAACAGAAATGAAAGAGGCTTTGAACGATTTAAGAAATATCGGCTGTCAAATGGTTACTATCGGTCAGTATTTACAACCGACAAAAAATAATTTACCGGTAAGTGAATATGTAACTCCCGAACAGTTTGAAAAATACCGTACTTTTGCCTGCGAAATCGGATTTGAAAGTGTGGAAAGCGCTCCTTTGGTACGTTCATCTTTTATGGCGGAACGCAGTTTTGTATCTTCTAAAATTCAAAAAGGATAAACTAAAATGAACTCAACTATACAGTATATAGATTGGAAAATGATACCTTACAAAGAGGCTTGGGACAGACAAAAGAAACTCTTTGAAGAATTGATAACACTGAAATCCAATTTTGACAATCCTGATAAGGAAAGTATTATACAACGATTTATTCTTTGTGAGCATCCGCATGTGTATACCTTGGGAAAGAATGGACAAGTAAATAACATGCTTATCAATGATGAATTTATGAAGCAAATCAATGCCTCGTATTATCGAATTGACAGAGGAGGTGATATTACTTATCATGGTCCCGGGCAGATAGTCGGTTATCCTATTCTTGATTTGCAACAACTGCATTTGTCGTTAAAAGAGTATGTGCATTGCATTGAAGAAATGATTATCTTGACGCTGAAAGATTATCATATCACCTCCTCGCGAATATCAGGAGCAACAGGCGTATGGTTAGACGCTAACACAAAAAATGCCCGCAAAATTTGTGCTATCGGTATACGTGCAAGTCGATATGTAACCATGCACGGATTTGCATTCAATATCAATACGGATTTATCTTATTTTTCGCATATTAATCCTTGTGGGTTCGTCGACAAAGGGGTAACTTCCCTCTCGCAAGAATTACAGAGAAAAATCGATATGGAAGAAGTCAAACATAAATTATACACTCATTTCCAAACATTGATAATTATGCCCCGTAACTAAAGGCGAAAGAGGCTGTGTGAAAAGTATTTTCGTAACAATATAAGTCATCATTATGTGGCATGATTATTATAATATTGCGCCATCTCAAGCAAGGAAGACATTTGTCTTCCACAAAAAGTGAAAGTTACTGATATTTTTTAATTTATTATCATTACATAGT
>JAIROC010000380.1 GCA_031257735.1 Bacteroidales bacterium
TACCGGTTTATTTCTGACCTCTTCTTTTGTTAAATCAAGTTCTATCCAATCGAAATTATTTTCATCCTGTACCGTTTTTACATTATTTTCTCCGAAATCTTTTTTGATTTGTGATTCAAGCTCAAAGTATTTTTCTAAAACTCTTTTCTCCGATTCAGATAAATAAAAGGTTTTAAACAATTCTTTAGAAATACCGTATCCTATTTGGGAAAAAATTTTAGGTTGTACTGTATCATCCCATAAAATAAAATCCTCATCAACAAGTATATAATTGCTATTTAGGTATAAAAAATTTTCATAAGAATAGTCATTTATAATATCAATTAACCGTTCTTCATAACTTACACTTCTGAAAAATCTTCCCTTATTGTAGAGATTTATAAAACCTGATGTATATACTTCCCTGCTAATATCAAAATCCATATCCACCAATTCCACCAATGCTCGTTCAAAAAGAGATAAGGTGTTTCTCTTTTGTTCATATTTTAGTGCTAAATCACTTATTATATTACTTGGTATCTTATTTGAATATTTATTTATTCCTTTAGTTACTTCTTCTACACTATTGCTTCTTGATTTATCAGAAACCATTTTATCATACACTAAACTCCTACTAAGTTTCATAGTTTTCCCCTCAGGAACAGCTATTACATGATAAAACGGTTTTTCTCCTAATTCGCTTACATTTGTAGGTCTATTATCTTCTATTATTATATAATTTTCGCCATTACTTCTAATTACATCACCCGTTTGTAAAATCCTGCTGTCTTCGGCAGATATTATTGTATATGATGCACCAACCACAGGGTCTATATATCCTTCTATTGCAGCCAACGTATAAGGTGTCGGAAATCTCACCGAAGTTGATTTATTTCTTCTTGCTTCTTCAACAGCTTCATGTACCAATCTTCGTTCAAATATTTTTTGCGAAGCAATAAACTGTTTTTCAGCAGGATTCATAGATTTTTCTATTTTTTCATTGAGTTGTAGTTTTGTTTCTGAAATAGACTTATTATATTCGGCTAAGATTGTTTCCAAATTTTTAAAAATATCGGTATCTGAAAAATTTATAGCTTCATGATTTAATAAAATATTGGATAATAACTCAATCTTATCTTTATATTCAACTTCTTCTTCTATATCAGATATTACTTTTTGTGTTATTGCTGTATTATTTTTATATAATCTAAAATAAGAATCTATGTCCTGTTTTATTTCATAATTAGCATCATTTAAAACTGTTTCTACAGAATGTAATCGGGAATACAGTAAAAAAGTTTTAAGTTTTTCATACTGTGATTTTGTCAGTGAACCGGTTTCCCACTTTTTTTCCATTAATTTCTTTTTTGCATTATATTTTTGAAATAAATCACTTTGAAATTCGGCAATATATGTATTATCGCTGTCTTGCCATAAACGAATATGTCCGTATAATCCTGTATTCCGCCCGTAAAACGAAGTAAAAAAATGTCCCTGCTCACCATGTTCTACATTAGGCATATTTAGAATCAAAGTATAATATTTATCTGCATTTTTTGCTATTATATCCGACCCAGTTTGGGAATAAATTTTTGTTTCTATCCTTTCCAACGGTATTATACTTGCTCTGACGGTTATTTCCATTTCATCATACGGAATCTGTTTTACATCGGAATATCTTTCAGATATAACATTATTAATAAGTTCTTTTTCAATCACTTTTATACCGGAAAGATTCAGTAATCCTTTTATCTCATTATATCTAATAGTTTTGCCTCTATACACTTTAAATTCAGGGCGTTCAAATGCTGACAAAGTCAGTCTAAGTCTGTCGGGATTATTATAAAAATACTGTTGTGCCTGTGCAGATTCACTATACCGAATTTCTGTATCATAACTTATATCATCATCAAGTTTATCAACAAAATCTTCTGTTTCTAAAACAGAAGAAGATTGATTTTCAGTAGTTTCAGATGCCGATTTTGCTGTTTCAATTAATTGTTCTATCTTTGCCGCGAAATCCGCAATCGGAACGTGAGGGTCAGTTCGACCGTCCGTTGTTAGCCCTGCGGATTTTTCTTTTTCAAATACCGGATTTTCAAAAGATTCTATTGTTTTTATTGCCGTTTCAATTTCTTGTTGTATCTTTGCCGTTGATTCAGGGTTTTTATTATCTCGTGCCTGCTCGAAATTACGGAGAGCTGAGGTTAGATAATTAAGACCCTGTTCTTTATCCGCATATTGTAATGTATTATTTTCATTAATAGGCAGTACTATATTTTCTAATTCTCGTCCATGAAACGAAAGAATATCATTAACTTCCAAAAAAGAGTTACCTTCTTGAACTGTTTTTTGCAATTCAATTACAACAAAAACATTTTTACCGTTTTTGTCTGTCATTGTAGTAAGCAAACCTATTGCGTTTCCATGTCTTTTAAATAAAAATACAGGATTACTTATTATATTCGGCATATTCCGCAGAGCTTCTATATCAACTTCATGTTTCTTAATGATACCTTTGGTAACAACTCTTTGTCTCATTATAATAGGCAGGTCTGGTAAAAAGTGTTTTAAGATACCTGACGGATAACCTAATTGAAAAGTTTCATTAGTTTTCATAGTTCCTTCTTTATAACGTAATAAATCGTTATTAAACTCTTCAAGTATTCTTTCCTGCCTTAAAGCCCTATCCGCCTTAAAGCCTTCTTCCGAAATATCAATTGAATACTTTTTATCATCTTCGGATTTATCCGAATACTCCCTATTGCCATTGGATTTATCCAATGGATTAGAATTAGAGTTCATCACACTCACAAACACACTCTCAATCCTCTCTGTCAAAAATCCCTTCGTCGAAGTATTAAATCCCAGCAGTTTAAACACAAAATTAAGAATCCTTTCCCACAGCGAATCCTTTTGATTTTCAATAAATCCCGAAGTATCAATCCCTTCTGCCGAAATACTGTTAAGAATATTTCTAAAAATCCTGTCGGTCAGACCATAAGTAAAAATCTCTTCCAATCCGTTAGGAGCGGCATCAATAATATTCAACCAATCATTCAGATAATTGGTATCCGCCTCACTAAGAGTTTTAGAATCAACCGCAGTTTTAATCTTTGCCTTCACCTGTTTAGCAAAATCCAACGCTTGTGCCTGCAATTCAGGACTTAGTGAACTGAAACTGTCATGTATTAACTCATGAAACAAAGTAGAAACCGCATTCGCTTTATTGTTAAACACATTCGATTCAGGATTCCATTCAATAGTATTAGTATTTCTTGTATATCTTGCTCTTCGTGCATTATCATCAAAAGACTGTTCGGGCAACTTCATTTTTATAGTCTTCCATGATTCCGGCATACTTTCGGTAAAATCGGTAATTTCTTCGGCAGACAAATCAGGAAATACATTCTGAAAAAATCCTTTTTCTATTGATTCACCAAAAGTAACAGTACGGTCTTTATCAAAAAACCATTTAGTATCCACTGTTTCCTGACCGTCTCTTCCTGTTTCCGTTTGAGGCACAACTTCTACTCTCAATATTGCTCTAAGTTTACTTTCAGGATTACTCAAAGTTATCACTTTTCCCGAAGCGTCTTTGATAGGATTAATATTAACGAATACTGCCTCTGTTTCAACTATATAATCATGAAAACTTCTATGCACTCTTGTATCTGCCATAGCCTGCGCCGAAGTCTCGCCCTTCTTACGATGTTTAAGATTATGATACAGTTCTGCCGGATTATGATAATTATTCATACTTTGCCGTCTGTTACTTCCCTGCACCATTGAAGCCGTAGTTGATTTGAATTTCAAACTCGTAGTAGCATCTTTCATTTCCACAGGCATGGAACGCACCATATCCGCCGACTTCAAAGCCAATTTCTTAGCCAAATCCTTTTTCACAAAATCCGTATATTCCTCGTATGCCTGATTATCTTTACCTTCAGTATCTCCACGTAATAAATTACCACTCCATTGTGCGCTTATATTAATTTCCTCATAACCAAGTTTATCATATCCCAAAACAATTGCTTTTGCTCTCTGTGTTTCTACTCTTTCCTGTCTTTTATAAGTACCCACTTCACGGAATCTGATAAACTCCTTAGTCTCACCGTTTTCAAATGTAATAACCGCACGGCTTATCTCGTTCAAAGTAACACGGTGTAAATCCGTTGATTTACTTATATGAGTTAAAGTCTTAAATTCAACCCTGTGCTTAACTCCTCTGACAGCTTTACCGTTAGCAGTACTGTTAAACGCATTTAACTCTTTTTCATCCATTTCAAAACTTTT
>JAIROC010000434.1 GCA_031257735.1 Bacteroidales bacterium
ACTATTGTTGTATCCTCAATTATCTGGTGATTGGTTATTGACGGGCTCCGGCTTTATGCTTAAAGCGGCAAATTCTTTAAAAAATCAATCAGAATTGCTCACAAAGGAGAAAGCATTAACTATTGCTGTTGATGGATTAAATGATCTTCAAGACCAATTACTACAATTAAAGAAAGAAATATCCAGATTAACACCGAAGCAAAAACAGCAGAAACCAGTCCAAAACAAGTACCCGAAAATTGGATAATTATTTCTGTGGTTTGTCCTGAAACGATTTAATTAGCGACGTTTTTCACTTATAAATGCACCTAATTAGCGACATTGCAACTCCGCGCGAAGTTTTCTTTGTCTCAATACCCATAATTCTATAAAGCATACTCCTGATTTGGATAAAATTGCCAAATTAGATTAAATTTTCTATTTTTGTTTCGAAAATCAATGATGTGATGGATATATGGAGTAAAGAAAAACGCTCTGAAGTAATGGCAAAAATCCGGTCGAAAAACACGGAACCGGAAATGATGTTGCGGAAAGCACTTTTCGCAAAAGGGTTTTGTTACCGGATTAATTATAATAAACTATCCGGCAAACCGGATATTGTTTTTCCAAAATATAAAACTGTAATCTTTGTGCATGGTTGTTTTTGGCATGGACATGACAACTGTAAAATAGCCCATATACCCAAAAGCAATACGGAATTTTGGGAACATAAAATCATGATAAATCAAGAACGGGATAAATCCAATGAGATGAAAATCGTTTCTTCGGGCTGGAAAGCCCTAACTTTTTGGGAATGTGAAATACCAAAGAAAACCATCGAAAGCGTTCTTGAATCCATAATTGCCACGCTTCACAGAAATATTCCTCATCCATATTCTACAAGAATCAGGCTATATGAGGAACGGGAAGATAATATCATGATGGTTGCAGAAGATATTGTACCTTACGGACAACAAAAACAACTATCGTATCAATTCTAAATCTTCATCCGAATTACCTACAAATGTTTCAAAATCTTCAATGAAATCAGGGCAAACAGGTGTGATTTCTGATGATTGAACTTTACTTATAAAGCTATACACATCTTCAAACGGAATATATTCATCCGAATCAGACTCATTATTGAAATCATAAGATAATTCCAACAAAGTTTCTGCTAATTTTATTATATTGTTCGTTTTTACCCTATACAGTACATTTCTATGTTCAGAGGGAGAAACATAGCCATAAGAAAATTCATCCGAAACATCTTTTAATCGTTGTCCAGCGTATGCTAATAATGCGTAATCATCAGCAATTGCAGATTGTTCGCTAAAACCCATCTGCGTTGATTTTGGAACATATATTTCAAATGGTTGAGAACCCTGTTCCAACAACATATCCACTATTTTTTGGATATTTGTAGTCCGTATTTCTTGTATTTCAATCATAATGTTTTATTGTAAATAATTATTATTTTGTAGATTATCTAAATTTTGTTTATGCTTAATGATATTTTTCCTGATTGTTTCACAAAACGTTTCATCAAAGGTTAAGCCATCTTCCCCATGTTTGAAATATTCCCTGCCTGTTTCTTCATCTTTCACTAAAACCGCATGGGCAAAGTCATTCCGAACTTTTATGATTTCTTTTTTGAAATCTGAAATGAAATTGCCACTCCCAATTCCTGTGATAATTTCTTCTATGGCGCTTGCCCTTTGTGAAGAAGAAAATAGCAAAGGGTCTTTTATCACTTTGTCAAAACTGTTGTTCGTTTTGTATTTTTCTGACTTTTCAAGTTTTTCCTTATGAAAGGCTATTAACTCATCTATAACTTTGTTTTTAACATTTTGTGCTTCATTACCTTTTGCATCAATGTACTTGGAAACAATATCCAACATTTGAGCATCTAAAGTACTCACTTCGTGCATTATCATACCGCGCATAGCAATAATATGCTGAAACTTCTTTATAGTTAAATCAATGATATTTATTGCTTTATCAACAACTTTCTCGTGGTGTGTTCCTCCTGGCACTTTGTTAGTTTGCAAAAAAGAAATCCTGTCCAGTTTTCCAATTTCTTCCCATTCCGCTTTTGCGGTATAAAACAATATTTCGGTAAAAATGGATTTCTCGCGAATATCTGCGATAACCTGTGCCCCATTCTTTTCCGACATATTGTAGTCGGTTAATATGAAATCAAAAGAATCATCCAACTTACCAAAGAAGTCGGATACTTTTGATACAGGTTGGATATCAGGGGCAAATCCTTTTCCGTCAAGGTGTAGTTGGATTTTTTCAACAAATTCATCATCAATAAATGCGTTGATTTCATCGTCCAGCCATAAAATTTTATAATTGACCTTCATAATTACAATTCAATTTTAAATATTGTACCTTTATTTATTTCCGAACTCACACTAATCTTTCCTTTCATTTTTTGAATAACTGATTTTACATTAAACAAACCAATCCCGGAGCCTTTTGTTGTTGTAAATCCCAAATCAAAAATGCGGTTTATATTTTCTACTGGAATGCCTTTTCCATTATCCGAAATAGTAATCGCTAATTGGTTACTCATTTTTTCAAATCCAAACGAAATTGTATTTGCTCCTGCTTTTTCTGCATTTTGGATAAAATTGTCAACGAACGTAGTGATTTCGAGCGGTCTAAATTCAATAATGTGCTTTAATTTGCCAAGTGTACTCACTTTTATTTTTAAACTTGAGTTGAGTACAGGAATATCCGGTAAATATATTTCTTTGATATACTCGTCAATAAACTGTATTACATCTGTTTTGATTTCGCTTGCTTCTAAATCGAAATTGGCGTTTGTAACAAAATTAGACAAAGACTCTATTTTTGCAGATTCCAAAGAAATAACAGATATGTATTTTTTCATTTTATCATCAATATCCGATTTGCCAATATGTTCCAATAATGACTTGACATTATTCTTTATTCTGCTTGACGAATGGTTTATTTGGTGTTGCAAACCAAGTATTTGCTCTTTTTCCCGTCCAATAATAGAACGTTGGAAAATACCTTGTTTTTTTTCTCTTTCAAGTTCTGTGTCGGATTTTTTCTTGTCTTCTTCCGCTTTTTTTCTTTTTTCTTCTTCCTCTTTTGCCTTTTGCTCTGCTTTGATTTTATTTAATTCGGCTAATGCCCGTTCTTTTTCTTTTTTCTCTTTTTCAAGTTCAGCTTTTCTTCGTTTTTCTTCTTCGTTTTTTGCCTTTTGTTCCGCAATCTTTCTTTTTTCCTCTGCCTTATTTGCCTGTTCTTCTGCCTCTTTCCTTTTTCTTTCTTCGTCAATTGCCCGCTTTTCTGCGTCGTCCTTTTCTTGCTGTAATTTACGAAAAGCGGTTTCGGTAAGTATTATCGTTTTTTGCAATTCTGTATCGCCTGTAACTTCTGCTATTTTCCCCAAATCCTTAATGAATTTAGGTTGGACAATATTCAAATTGTCATTAACCACATCAACTAAATCTTTGTTAAATTCTATTATTTCAATGTTTTTTTCGTCTGATAAACTTTTGATAAGGCCAATAAAATCAATTTTACTTCCAATATTAGATTTAGGTACAGAAAAATCTTCAGAGTCTTTATCATTGGATTGCAATTCTTTACGAATAAATTCCGCTTCACTTTCCGATTTGAAATATTTTTTCCGTATAAATCCTTCTCCCCATAGTACCCCCACTACATATCTTTCCAATCTCCTGTGTGATTTTAGAGTAAAAATATCCATTAGTTGTTGATAGCCGCTTGTTTCAACTAATCCACCATCCCTACTTGATACTTCCTTAAATTGAGAAACATTATTCGTTGTAATATCAACTCTACCAAACAGGTCACGTGAAGATAAAAATCTGTTATAACCCTGCTGTGCCCTGAAATCAAGACCCCAACTATCGTCACCAGTATTACCGTATGGTTGCACACGGAAACCATTTTTGAAAAGAAATATTGAACCGTAATTAACAGGTTCAATTCCCATTTTTTTGGTGAAATTGAATTTTGCACTGCGGTTCAGGAAATATAAATGTATTGTAAGGTTATCAACAAAAGGATTATATTTATTTTTTTCTCTAATATGGTAGATAAGTGTGCCCCTATCTATAAGTCTTGTTTCTATTACATTTTTTTCGACATTAACATCTATTTGGGTTGTCTTTAGTTTTAAAATATCAAGAATTGAATTATTTACTTTTCCGTTTATTTTATCTCTCTCAATATACTTGGGAATCTCATAACCATCTTTGTCTTTTTTTATTGCATTGTCTTCACTTTTTTCTCTTTCACAGACGATTTCAATATTGAAATCTGTTGTTTCCGAAAAAGGATTTATTAACTTCTCAAGGGAATGTTTTAAATTTTTAATTTTTTCCCGTTCCCAATTTCCAGTATTTTCAATTTCCAATATTGTTCCATGAATGGAATTATTGGGGTATTTCAAATGATATGTATTAAGTGTTTTATGCGGAACTGTCACTTTTTCAAAATCTTCTTTTTGGTCTTTCTCAAACTCCTCCCAATGAATTATCAACTGTTCTAACGGATTACTTTGTTTTTGAGTTGTTAATATTAACTTTCTCCCAAGCCTGTCGCAAGAAAAACGGCCAATCCCCTTTGCCCCTGCATAATATTTGCGGACATTAATTTTGTCGCGGTAAGATTCTCTTTTTTCGTAATCTGAATTTTCTTCAATGTCTTCCGTCCCGTCATTTTTGGCGGAATAGGCAACGGCAAGCCATTTTGCAAGCAAATCATTGTATGACATGCCTTTGCCGTCGTCGGCTATAATAATTTTGTTTTCTTCAAAGGTGATAACAACATTATTAGCGCGTGCATCATACGAATTTTTAACCAATTCAAATATGGCAATATTATCATCGGTTATCAAATCCTTACCAATAATATCTTTCAGTCCTGTTTTAATTGAAAAATACAATTCATCCATAGCGCAGCCAATTTAAAATTAAACCTGCCTGTTCTCCAAACAATGGGGGAATAGCGTTACCTATTTGTGTGTATCGGGGAATTTCTTGCTTTCGCAATTTTCCACCAGATGTGTATTTGTCCAAAAACTCAAAATCATCGGGGAAACTTTGCAACCTTGCACATTCTCGAACTGTTAAAATACGCGGTTCGCAATAATGTATCATATCATCAGGGATAGATGTTAACGTTGGCGCTTGTTCATTTGGTTTCAACGGCACTAAAACCTGTGTATGAATGTCGAGTCGTTGCTTCAATTCTTCACTTATATTCTTGCATTCATTTGTAACGGATAAAATGTATTTTAACCGTTCAACGACTTTACACGTTTGCCTTGCAAAACTATGGCTATTAGGGAATAATTGTTTTTCAGTCTTTCCCCTTACAAAATATTGGTATTTTGAAGTAGCCGTTTTATATACGCCGCTTTTAAACCCTTTCCGGTCGGGAGTATCAACCGTACCATTGCTGCTAATCAAATCAGACAATGCCTCTTCAACTGTAGGATTAGCATTAAGTCTCTTTTGCTGCAAAAAATTGAATTTATTTTCTTCTAATTTTTCAAAAAATGATTTTGCCTTTTCTACACTTGAGCCTTTTATATCATTACGGATACCTACCAAAATGAATCGGGTACGCTTTTGTGGAACACCATATTCGCCAAAATTGACTAACTGCCCATAGACATAATATCCTTCTTCCGTAAGTTTTGAAGTAACAACCTGCGAATATTTCTTACCTTTAGCGACATTATTGCGGAATTCCATTGTAAAACCTTTCACGTTTTCAAAGAATATCAAGTCGGGTTTTACCAATGAGACAAACTTGATATATGACTCAATCAACTTATTCCGCTCATCGTTTTCATCCCGCCGCCCGGCAATCGAAAACCCTTGGCAGGGCGGTCCACCTGCAATCAAAGTAACCTTGCCCTGTAATTTCCTTAATTGTCCAGAATAGTTTGCTATAACCTCGTTAATATCGTGTTCTGTTTTGGGTAGCCAATTTACCCATTTAAAATGTTTTTTCTTTTCAATCAAATTATGCGCCAATGTATGGAATGCCTGCGGGCTTTTTTCAATAGCGAAAAGCCCTTTCCAGCCCGCATTGTGCAAGCCTAATGACAAACCCCCACAGCCGGCGAAGAGGTCGATATATGTTTTTTTTTGTACTTTCTTCATTTTTTTGACCTTTTAATTATCAGGGTAGCAGGGTTCATATCTAATGTTCCTACCAACCTCTTTCCTGTTTTATTCCCTCCTACTAAAGCCACTTTAACCTTATTAGCCCGCTGTTTCACATGTCAAATTATTGATAACATCTGCAAAAGTAGTGATAATAGTTTAAATGTCCAAAGAATAATTACCTTCATAGATTCAAGTATCAAATGTATATCTTAGCTAATATTATGTACATTCTACATATAATCGCATTAAGATTTACCCGCATTGCTAAAGAAACTGTCTTTGAAAACGGCGCAACGAAATATTTATCCATATTCAAAGAGGTGATACAAGCTATCAATGAAATATCGGACAGCTTGTGTAAACATTTTTTATCCATCAGTAAATCTTTTATCTCTGATAAATATTCCTATATTGCTTTCATTACGCAAAGTTAATATTTTCGTGCTTTGTCCTGAAACGATTTAATTAGCGACATTTTTCACTTATAAATGCACCTAATTAGCGACATTTTTCTGCATTTTTCACTTATGAACGCACCTAATTAGCGACATTCCTATTTTAAGTGCATCTAATTAGCGACATTCCCATTCTAAGCGCACCTAATTAGCGACATTCCCATTCTAAGCGCACCTAATTAACGACATTCTCATTTTTAAGTGCACCTAATCAGCGACATTTTAAAATAGTGCACCTAAACAGCGACGT
>JAIROC010000541.1 GCA_031257735.1 Bacteroidales bacterium
TTTCTATTGTTGTTGTCAAAGTATCCACATCGTTATCCACCCACCAACCGCAATTGTGAGTGTTCAGTTCTTCCCATGGAGTCTCATTGGAGGCGATGAAAGCAACCATTTCCATGCAGGAATGATTTCAATTTCCGTATTGTTAATTTCCATTCTTTCTTCCATTTCATAAGTGATAATAAGCAACTTATTGCAGTCTAATACTTTTGTGATTTTAAACAGAGCATTTACTTCGCGGTCGAAAGCGCTTTCTGCATTATTCATATTGTAACACACTTGAATTGCCGTCTTGGTTTCCGGTATATAAAAATCGACTTCAATATTTTTGTTGTAGAAAAATACAGCATCTTCGCGCCCGTATTGTCTCAAAAGCGTGACAGCCACTAAATTTTCGAGCAAAGCGATATTTCCGTCAAGTAAAAACAGATTCAACAAACCGTTATCCGTGAAATAATATTTCGGATTGGTCTCCTTATCAACCAGTTTGCTCGCAATATTTTGCACAGGCGTAACAAGCCATGCATCTTTGGCATAACCAACATAGTTTATCACGGTATTTGTGCCGACTTTTGCCCCCGCTGACGATACGATATTTGCCAAACGACTGTATGAAACAGGCGTTTTCACGCTTTCCGCCATTTTTTTTACCAGCAAACGTAATGCAAAAATATTTTCAATGCTGTGCCGGGTAGCAATGTCGCCCAGTAATATTTTTTGATAAACGCTTGTCAGGTAATCACGTTTGGCGGCAAGCAGTGCGCCTTCGGGAAAACCGCCAAAATGGAAATAATCACTGAATTTTCGAGAAATTTCCGCTCTGCCCCTGGTGCTTAACAACGCTTTCCCTGTATACGGGATGTTGTTTGCTTTTAAAAATTCAGCAAATGCGTATGGATATACATCAATTGTAATATATCTGCCGCCAAGCGTGGTTTGAATATCACCGCTGAGCATTTTTGCATTGCTTCCTGTGATATAGACGCGGTGTTTGCTGTCGGCAAGGCGGCGGGCAAATTTTTCCCAACCTGTAATATTCTGTATTTCATCAAGAAATAAAATCGGTTCTTGACCATACATTTCCCAATGAATCTCAAGTAACAGATTCAAATCTTCCAATTGCATACCGGAAAGTCGTTCGTCTTCAAAATTGACATAAAGGATTTCATTCCAGTTAGTTCCGGAATGTAATAGTTGCTGTATGCGCTGATAAAGCAAAAACGATTTGCCGGCACGACGAATGCCAACAAACACATAATTTCCAAATTCTTCAAGATTGAAATCTCGCTCAACGATTTGGAAATTAGAAACTTCTTCCTGATTATCGGCAATTACTCGTTTAATTATCTCTTTATCCATTTTTTTTCATTCTATTCGCAGCACAAAAATAATGCTTTTTCGTTTCATAAGCAAAATGAAAGTATGAAAATGCATATACTTAATACGAAAGAATTATTGTAATAAAGATAATATCAATCACAACAGGCGGCGAATAAGTATCCAAAAATCCTTTCGGATCGGTTTAAATATTACTAATTATTAAATATTTAATTCCAAAAGGCGTAAATTCACACTAAAATAATTGATTTACGCTTTTCGGGTGCAAATATACGTATAAATTTGGTTTCAATGCAGAAATATATACTCTATTTTCATTTTTTTTAATTCAAATACACAAATTCCGGTTTTTCGCCGCCGTTTAAAATCCATTCATACAGTCGAATCATTTTTTTTGCAACAATTTCGACAGAATAATTATTTTTGATGAGTTCCTGTCCTCTTTTTCCCATTGCAAGACGTTCTTTTTCCGGCAAACGAATGGCTTTTTCTATAGTTGTTGTCAAAGTATCCACATCGTTATCCACCCACCAACCGCAATTGTGAGTGTTCAGTTCTTCCCATGGAGTTCCTTTGGAGGCAATGACCGGAACGCCGTGAATTAATGCTTCGGGAATAATCATGCCGAAATTTTCAAAATCGCTCGGTACAACCAAGTAAGATAATGAACTGATTGCATTTTCTTTTACCTCACCTGCCAGAAATCCTGTAAATACAATGTTTTTCAGATTTAATCGTTGCTGTTCTGCTTTGAGAAATTTTATATAATTGACGTCGCCATCTCCGATAATAATTAACTCTGCATTCGTTTTGTCCAAATCTAAATTATTCCAGGCATATAAAAGACGTTCTATATTTTTGCGCGGATGAACACGCCCTAAATAAGCAATTTTTTTATTATTTGCAATTCGTAATTTGCAATTTGTAATTGGTAGATTTACAGGATTGGGAATAACTGCTATTGGGGATTTTATCCTCAAACTTCTTAAATGTTGCATTTCCTCCAAGCAAGTGGCATGAACAACGGCGGCTTTATTCAAATCATTTATCAGAAACAAATTGAGGAAAAGTTGCTTTTTCAGTTTTGAAATAGCCAAAGATTGAGGATAAAGCATACCCCTCGGTGTTATTATGTAAGGTTTCTTGTATTTTCTTGCAAGTTTTGTAATTACAAAAATCGGATATTGCCAAATCCCTTGAGCATGATAAATATCGTAAAAATTTTTCTGCAAAAATTGTTTATATTCTGACGAATAGGCAAAAGGTAGGTTCTTATTCCGCAAAGCAATTATATAACTTTCATTAGATATAAATTTATCGTTTTTAGCAGGTTGATAAGTTAATATATCTGCATCCAATCCTTGTTCTCTTAAACCTTTAACAGTGTAATAAACGCTTTGACTTGGACCGCCGTTATTAATACCTAAACTTGAGATGGCATGAAGGATTTTATTCATTTTGTTTTACTATTTGTCTGGCTATTTCTTTCGATTATAATCTAAAGTAAAATAAGAAATACAAAGTAAGGGTAATAACGTAATGAGATTAAGTAGTCGAAGAGAACTAAAATTAAAGTTAAATATAATAAACACATACAAGTAAATCATTATTGGGCTATACTTGTGTTTTTGCATTAATTTATAAACATACGAAAAAATTACACCTTGAAAAAAGAATGCAATTACAACCCCCATATATAGAAAATTGGCATATCCAAATCCCAAATTTTCAATCGGTAACCCTGATAACATTAACCCTTTTCTTGGTTCAGGAGGAGAACAATAACGTCCTGTCTGCACTATATTGTAATAGTAAATTCCTTCGTCTATAGGAGGCTTGTCATTTGGATTAGAGGTCATCAAATGAGTAGGTATTGTCAATAGAGTTTTAAATGACCATACATTACTCATATTAAAATAATTAGCAGTGAATACATCTATATTAGTATATGACATATAACTTAAAACAGCCTTAAAATCAAATACTTCTATGACATCAACTTTTCCCGATTTAATAGAATCATATCCTCCCTGAGCTCTCAATAGCGGAATTAAGAAAATATACACTGATAGTAATACTGATACTATTAATACGTATCTCTTCTTTATATTTTTAAAAGACAAGGGTTTAAAAATATAATGATATGCAACCACGCAAGTAGCTACAAGATATAATGTCGTTTTTCTTCCTCCTAATGAAGAGTTTACAAATATTGTAATAGTAAATAACAGAGCGAATAAAACCTTGTATTTTCTAAATGGTCTAATCTGAATTAATTTCAGAGATAAGACAGTTGCAATAGACAAAAATATTATCAAAATTAAAATATATTGTCCCTTTTGCATGCTTACTCTCTCCGATAAATTTGACAAAAGGAAAAATATTCCGCCTAAAGAATGTATAAATTGCAAATAAGCCATTATCCCAATTCCAGCTGTTATGATTACAAACCAAAAGTGTCGCTTGAATTGCCGGTCTGATGTTTGAGCATGAAACCTCTGAAATCTATATTTTTTTGATGAATTAAACTTTATGCCAACCAATAAACTTACAAATGCTATTGTTTGTACAAATGTATATTGCAAAAAGGCATCTCCTATATCCTTATTTACAACTTGTAATATATTGGCAGGAAAAATAGATTCATCCAAACAGACTAACGCTATATATGGAATGTTTCGGATTATATAAATCAGTGTAACAAACTTTAATGGAGAAAATATATCAACATTTTTATCTGATATATAAACGATTCCATATAACAGAACAAACCAAATTAAAGTCAAAACAACTCCACCATCCATGAATTATTATCTGTTTCTTATGAATTTAGCTGGATTCCCCGCCACAATTACATTATCTTCAATATCACGGGTAACGACAGAACCTGCTCCAATTATGCTATTTTTACCTATGTAACTGACACTGTCCAAGATAATAACATTCGCACCAATCCACACATTTTCTTCTATCAATAGAGGTTTACCTATGGGCTGATTTCGAGGATCGTATCCATGAGAATGTGTAATTATATAAGTATCTTTTGAGATTGTTACTCCACTTCTAATTTCTAAATTGCCAGAATAATCTATCTGACAACCACTATTGATATGAACTTTGTCAAGAATTACTAATTTTGCATTTCTGATTTCCGTAGAAAAACCGCAATAAAACTGTATCAAAACATTATTCTCCAAAAAAATATTACCAGGCCATCTACAATGAAATCCATGATAGACTTTTGTGCCATTTCCACATTTTCCAAAAAGATGTTTCCAAAGTATAGTTGAAAGGACATTTCTCATAAAACGGATACATCTATTAATGTAGATGTATAATAAATAAATACATTTTAATATAATTTTCCCCATTTATTGTTTTCTAAAAATGTAATATTTCTTTATCATAAACAAACTATAAATACTTATCGTCAATAATGTTGCCAGAATAAACAACAGATAAGAAACTATAGCATTTATGTAAAGATAAAATGCAGTAGCAAACAGTCCTATTGCTACTGTCTGTAAAGCGATAATAGCAAAAGGAGGCATCACTCTTTTTTCAACAGTTACAAATATAAAAGCGAGCGCCAACACCTCCCCTGATAATAGTGCAATACCTATGTATTCTACTTTGTGTAAAAAACCACCGGTAAAAAGAATAGCGATTACAGTTACCACTTTTAGTACGTTATAAAATAATATACGACGTATCAAATTGGTCTTTTTCAATATTTCTACCACTATCATAGCTAAACTTTGAACAATTACAGCAAGAAATAAATAAAACATCAATATATTGTTGTATTCTATCTTTCCGACCGTCCAAATCGTATAAATTTTTGGGATAAAAGGACAGAGCACTGTTATAGTTATTAATATAACAATAGTAGAGACCATCCAATATTTGTATATAATTGATTGCATCTTGTATCCTTCTTTTTTAACATAATATTTTTGCATTTCTGGCATTATTGGAATGACCATAGCATAAGATATCCTCATCGTGGAGTTGGTAACAGTTTTTAGTGTGTTAAACAGAGGTACTGTTTGTGTATTATAACTTCTGGTTACAAATAAATTCAATCCTATATCATTCAATTTCTCTATCAAAAAACTAATCGTTAATATAAAAGATTTTTTAATATTACAGAATCCGTTTGTTATATCAATAAGATCTCTAAATTTAGGTGCAAAAGGAATATTTTTGTAAACAACAGCAATTATAAAAACACAATAAATTGACATCGAAATAAATGTTCCAATAGCAGTCCACAAAATGCTTTTAGTCATAAAAAAAAACATTGCCGTACTGACAAAATCAATAAACTCTCCTATGGTTTGATATTTGATGGTTATATTAATTTTACCTATTGGTTCAAACATTCTCAACAAAAATAACGAACAGTATTGATACAATATAAAGGATGTTGCTAAAAATAATAAGCTATGTGACAAATGAAAATCCAACACTGTCTGACAAGATTCTCTTAATAAGAATGAAAGTAAATCAGGAATCATCAAAATCAGAATTATTATCAATTGAATTCCTCCCATAATAATATTAGCATTTTTTGCCAATTCAACTTGAGATGTAATGTCCTTATTGATAGCATAATTCATATTAATCACATTGGAACTATAATTTAACTGTCCAACATTAATGGCTCTGACCATATTTACCAAAGCCATCAAAACTAGCCATATAGAGTAAGTATCTTTTCCGACAGCCAGTAATATTAACGGAACAAGTAACATCTGCTTGAAGAATGCTACTACAATAGAAAAAGAACTCCATCTGATAGATTTACCATAGGTGGATTTCAAAAACTTATTTAAAATATTTTGCAAATACAATATTTATTTTTCTAAATTATTATAATCGCCCATCGACAATATTCACAGGAAAAAATCCTTTTACATCGTAAATGACGGCGTTTTCGGATAATAAATTTTTTATGTTTATTTTTCTGAATTCGTTGTGTGCGACGGCTAATATGACTGCGTCGTATTTGTCTTGG
>JAIROC010000628.1 GCA_031257735.1 Bacteroidales bacterium
TACCAAAATGCGCAATATACTGTTACGTGAAGTTGTCGAATTTCTGCATACCGAACGCAGCTCGCAACAAACGCTAACTTCACAGGAATACACCGAAAAGATAGAAGCTATTATAGAAAGCATTATAGAAATGAAAACGCTTGACGAACAATGGAACGGTCTTACCTATTATATAAAAGCCGAAATGACCGTTGATCCTGCCGAAGTAAACCAACAAATAAACAAAGTACTAAAAAACAAACAAAAGACAAAAAAACTTGAAGAGTCGCGCAAACAAACACTTGCAGTCGAAGCAGAAGTGGAAAGACTGAAGAAAGAACTGGAAAAAACCAAAGATAAGCAACAACGTCTTGTCCTGCAAAAAAGCTATCAACAACAAACAGATAAACTTTCTGGCAGAGAATATTCTACAAAGGGCAATAATGCATTTTATAATGGTTTTTTTGTACTTGCCATAATGTATTACCAAGAAGCCATTGATATTGATCCAAACAATGCAGACACATACTATAACATGGGAAATGCCAACGCTAATTTACAGAATTATCGCGAAGCCATACGCTGCTATCAAAAAGTCATTGACATTGATCCAAACCATGCAAATGCATACTATTACATGGGACGTGCCTGCTATTATTTACAAGACTACCGCGAAACCATACGCTATCACCAAAAATTTATTGACATTGACCCAAACGATGCAGAAGCATACAATTACATGGGACTTGCCTACCATGAGTTACAGAACTACTACGAATCCATACGCTGCTATCAAAAAGCCATTGAAATTGACCCAACCCATGCATACGCATACTATAACATGGGAAATGCATACGCTAAATTACAGGACTACCGCGAAGCTATTAAGTATTATAAAATGGCAGTAATCATTGACCCAAACGATGCAAGTGCATACTATAATATGGGACTTGCCTACTCTAATTTACAAGACGACCGCGAATCCATGCGCTGTTTTCAAAAAGTCATTGACATTGACCCAAACGAAGCAATGGCATATAATGGTATGGGAAATGCATACGCTGGTTTACAGAATTACCACGAAGCCATACGCTGTTACCAAAAAGTCATTGACATTGACCCAAACAATGCAATGGCATATAATGGCATGGGAGTTGCCTACTATTATTTACAGGACTACCACGAAGCCATAGGCTGCCATCAAAAAGCCATTGACATTGACCCAAACAATGCATTCGCATACTTTTCCATGGGACTTAACTACTATGATTTAGGTAATACAAAAGAAGCAATTAAATGCTTGCAACAAGCAGCGCGATTAGGACTTGGATATGCAGAAGAATGGCTGCAAGAGAATGGTTACGATTGGTAAAACAGGAAAGAGAAATAGAATTTCGATAACAGATACAATAAAATTTTGAAGTAAATGAATTATTAATAATATAAAATATATAAGAATGAGAAACACATTTTTTTTAGCGCTTGTATTAATCGCAGGATTATTAGTATCCTGTATAAAGAGTAAAGAGGAGACATTAATACCTGTAAAAAGTTCAGACAAATGGGGTTATATAAATCACAAAGGAGAATATGTTATTAATCCTCAGTTTAGTGATGCCGGTTTTTTTCAGGATGGATTAGCAAAAGTCAAATCGTCCAATGGGAAAATTGGCTATATCAATTTGGAAGGGCAATATGAAATAGCCGCCACATATAAGGAAGGCACACCCTTTAGAGAAGGCTTGGCATTTGTTGTATCAGAAGGCGGCTATCCGACTTGTATAGATAAACAAGGGAACATAAAGTTTGTCCTTAAAGAAGTCGAACGCATAACATCCTTTAGAGAAGGCTTGGCAGTATTTATCGATAAAGAGGATAAGTTTGGCTTTGTGGATAAAACAGGTAAGATAGTTATCAATGCACAATTTGACAAGGCATTTTCATTTTATGGAGATTTTGCAATTGTAGAGCAAAAGGGGAAATTCGGATATATTGGCAAAGCAGGGAAAATAGTAATTAATCCGCAATTCAAAAGCGTTCAGAACTTTCGTGAAAACAAGGCAGTTTTTTCAGATGGAAAAAAAAGAGGCTATATTGACCCCAAAGGCGCGTATATCATCAATCCGCAATTTGATGCCGCAAAACCTTTCAGTGAAGGGTTGGCAGCAGTACAACAGGGAGATTTGTGGGGCTATATCAATTCGGAAGGGAAACTTGAAATCAATCCTCAATTTGATGAAGCGCTATCCTTTAAAAATGGATTAGCGGTTGTGAAACAAGGAGACTCATACGGCTATATTAACGAAAAGGGGAAATATGAAATTAATCCGCAATTTGAATCAGCCCTGCATTTTTACAGTGATATAGCAGCTGTACAAAGTTCAGACAAATGGGGATTTGTCGACAAAAAAGGGAAATATGTAATCAATCCTCAATTTGATGATATAAAGATTAATGAAGAAATTTATCTGCTTGAAGCGATATATAGAGATTGGTCTGATTATGTAAAGAATGATTATTATGACGCATCAAAATTTGTCAATCAATTTTTCAAAAAAGATTCTAATAACTCGTTTGACGGTTTTACTTCCACAACAACCTTAAACCAGATTGCCAATCATAAATATTACGGCGACGATTTAAATGCGAGTAATAAATATCGTGCAGACTGTATTTATTATTCGGATAAACAGGATGATATTTCTATTTATAAAACATCATTTCATTTTACTTCCCCCATTTATAAAATAGTAAAAAAGTACAATGATTATTGGGGATATTACGAAGGGGAAAGTAAAGTATATGATTTTACTGCTAAATTAAAAGCAATAGAATATCAGTTTCGGCTTAAAGGAAAAGCCTACAACAAAGGCAGTGCAATAGCCAATGCGTTGAAAACAGAAATAGAAAAACGTCATCAGCTTAAAATGGAAATCAAAAACGATACCTATTACATTTTACAGAATGACGAAAAACTCAGTTTTGCAATTATATACGATAGTGAATCTGTATTGTTCTATACAGGTTTTGGAAAAGAAAAATTACAGGACATTTTGTCAGACTATAATGAAGACTATAGTGATGAAGAGTATACTGAAGAGTATACTGAAGAAGAATATGAAGTAGCTGAATAGGAAACGTCAAAAGAAATACCGTATGAAATACCAGCAGATTATTAAGATGTTATTAGTTGTGGCATTCATTTTTAGTGTTTCATTTTGTCCTGCTCAAGGGATTAAAGCTGCTCAGGGACAACAGAAAAACCAGACACAAAAAAAGGAATCAGACATAAAAACACAGTCAAAATCACTCAAAAGCCAATTCAGTCTGAGCGATTTACTTTTACTGCAAAAGAATAGTTTAACTTATGCAGAAGATTTTTTAAGTCGCAGAGAGTGGAAATTAGATAAGACAAGTGTTGATAATGATTCATATTTGAATGGTTTATTACCTGTTAATTACAATACCATAACATGGTCGTATAAAAAAAATACATGGAACAATAAAGCAGAAGCATGGTTTTACTTATATCAATATGAGCAATTAGGTAATCTTATCTCCTATCAGATGAGCAAGAACGATGTATTTGTTCAAATTAAAACGGAACTGCAAAAGTCTAAAACATATAAACTCATCTCAACAGAAGTAATAGAAGACGGGATAGAAACGCACTATAAAAGTGATAAATTGGAAATTATTTTGAAAGAATATAATGTTAGATTAATTCATCCTCACTATGCTATTGCCGTATATAACTACAAGGAAATAGAGCAATTAATAGAAAAAATCGAAAAGGAAAGGGAGCAAGCCGCAAGAGAAGCTCGGGAAAGAGAACGAATAGCGTATGAAGAACAATTGCGTATAGAAGCAGAACAATTACGTATAGAACAGGAGGCAAAAATGAGAGAAGAAGTCTATCAGGAATTTATACAGCAAGCAAAAACTTTAAAAAACCAAAAAAGATATGAAGAAGCAATAAAATCTTTCCAGCATGCTCTGGAAGTAGACCCAGATGACAGTAAAAAAAAGACAGAGATAACCCAAGAAATTGAAAAAATAAACAATATATTACAGGTTATGAAGGAAAGAGGGTCTAATACATACACTTATTCAGAACTTCTTTACACTGATTATTCATCTATAAATAAAAAAATAACTGAAAATATTAAAGGTATATTACTCAAAGAGAAAAAAGTAAATTCAGCAAATATCACAATAAGTTGCACGATTGATACTGCAGGAATTATAACAAGGTCTTATACCTCAACAATAGTAAACTCGAAACTGAATGAAGAAATAAAACAAATAGTCAATCAGATAAAGTTAAGCCAAACAACTTTATATGGTTATACAGTTTCATCAAAGGCGGATTTTTCTTATACAATCAGTGCAGAAGAAAATGTAGTTAAAGTAAAGAAAAACAGTAAAGGAATGGAATACGATATTAAACAATACTATTCATACGATAGAAAGATTAGAGATATAGTATCTTCTGCACCCACCATGGGTAATTTCAAAATACGATTCAATAGGGTTACAATAAATGGACAGCATCACGATGAAAATAAATTATTGAAATATACAGGCACCGGTCGCGCATCAAATTTATTTTTATCTCTGCTTATTCCCGGTCTTGGTCAACATCGTGTTACGTACGGCGAAAGAACCGGTCTCGGTATTACATTACCTACATACGCTTTGATAGGAACAGGAATAGTTCTGAAATTTTATTCTGAGAGTGAATACAAAAAATATCAAAATGCAACAGAGCAAGCAGATATGAACAAGTATTATAATCGTGCAAATTATTCAAATCAAGGGTTCTATGCCTGTCTTGTAGCGGGAGGCATTATTTGGATTTCCGATGTTATATGGGTTTGGGCGAAAGGTGCAAAAAATAAAAAAGAACAAAAAGCATATAAAAGGCAATATCTGGGATTTTATTATCATCCCCAATTGCATGTTTCAGGATTAACGTATAGCGTAAATTTTTAAGCGTATGAAGACAATGAAAATAATAGTTTATGTAATGCTTTGCGGCTTGCTGTTTTTGTCTTGTAAGAAAATAGAAACTCTTAAAAGAAATAATCCATTGGATGGAAAAGAAGAAGCAAATGTACAAGCTGGAAATGATACAACAAATAATACGATAGAAAGAACAGGATTGAAATTTAACAGTTACAAGATCTATTCCGAAAATAATAATGACGGTATTATAAATAAAGGGGAAACAGTACAATTGCAAATAAGTTTAAAAAATAACAATAGAAGTACAGCCAAAGGAGTAAAAGCAACTTTTTCTACAACAAGTTCGTATGTCTCCGGTTTTTCTCCAACGGTACAGATTAGTTACGGCGATATTTCGGCAAATGAAGTTAAATGGGCTGATTATAGGGGGGCTAATAGCGCCTATGCATCTTCTGTATCTTATACTGTTGAATTTACCGTTTCAGATTCTACGCCAAATAACACACAAATTCCAATCAATATCAGTATGGTTGATGGGAGTAACAATACGTGGATAGACAGTTTTAATATAACAGTTTCTACCACAGGCGCTCAAATTTCATACAATAGTCATTCCGTTTATTCTGACAATAATGGAGACAAAATTATAAACAAAGGGGAAACAATACGATTGCAAATATCATTGAAAAACACAGGAACAAGCGCAGCAAATTCTGTGAAAACGACATTTTCTACAACAAGTTCGTATGTTTCCGGTTTTTCTCCAACAATACAGATTAGTTACGGAGATATTTCGTCAAATGAAGTTATATGGGCTGATTATAGGAGTTCTAATAGCCCTTATGCATCTTCCGTATCTTATACTGTTGAATTTACCGTTTCAAATTCTACACCAAACAACACACAAATTCCAATCAGTATCAGTATGATTGATGAGAGTAATAATACGTGGACAAGCAGTTTTAGTGTAACAGTTTCTGCTACTAGCGCACAAATTTCATACAATAGTTATTCTATTTATTCCGATAACAATAGCGACGGGGTTATAAATAAAGGAGAAAAAATACAACTGAAAATATCATTGAAAAATACGGGAACAAGTGCTGCAAATTCTGTAAAGGCGACCTTTTCTACAACAAGTTCGTATGTCTCTGGTTTTTCTCCAACTACACAGATTAGTTACGGCAATATTTCGTCAAATGGAGTTATATGGGCTGATTATAGGAGTTCTAATAGTTCCTATGCATCTTCTATATCTTATACTGTCGAATTTACCGTTTCAAATTCTACGCCAAATAATACACAAATCCCAATCAATATCAGCATGGTTGATGAGAGTAATAATACGTGGACGAGCAGTTTTAATGTAACAGTACAATAAGTAAAATTAAATAGTGTCTGTCCGAAAACTCATAAATTCATTTCTTCAATGTATAATTGTAATCAGAGAATAACGGTAAAGGGCTGAAAGCCCGCAATCAATAGCACAGGGCAACGCCCTGTGTAACGT
>JAIROC010000629.1 GCA_031257735.1 Bacteroidales bacterium
CGGTAATCACACTCTTTCCCTACACGACGCTCTTCCGATCTTTCTACCTACTTTCCGCGAGGAAAGCGACCCGAAAATGCGTTTTCTACCTACTTTCCGCGAGGAAAGCGACCCGAAAATGCGTTTTCTACCTACTTTCCGCGAGGAAAGCGACCCCAAAATGCGTTTCCTACTTACTTTTCGCAAGTAGAGCGACCCCAAAATGCGTTTTCTACCCACAATCCTCAAGGAATTGACCCGACAAGGGGGTTGTCTACTCACTTTCCACAAGGAAAATGATTCGATAACTTGAGTTCGAGATAAGCAATGATATAAATTGTCGTGGTCAGGAAACACAGGGTTTAGCTGACGCCTACAATGTTGAACAAGTCAATTCGCGTTATTTTACCTTTTCCATTCACAATGTCAAATTACTTCGCGAAACCTGCACAGAACGAAGTATGAGGCTCACAATGACGATGCTGTTGATTGCTTTCGTGCTCTCACCCTTTTTTGTTCTTTTGCCTTTTTCGTTCATCAGTTCGTGTTTAATTTTCAATCAACAATTAGTTTCAACAATTTTTTATATGCTTTTGCGTTTGCAAAAGACAAAAGATAATGAATAAAATGACAGATACATATCGAACGAAAGGATTACGGAAACATTTAGTAGAAGACTTAAAAAATAAAGGTATAAAAGATACAAACGTATTGGATGCTATAGGAAATATTCCTCGTCACTATTTTGTTCCTTCGTCCTTGTTTGAACATGCTTATATGGATACACCTCTTCCTATCGCCTGCAATCAAACTATTTCACAGCCTTATACTGTAGCAAGACAATCGGAACTGCTGGAGATAAAAAAACAATTGCGTATTCTGGAAATAGGTACGGGAAGCGGATATCAAGCCGCCATATTACGATACATGGGAGCTTTTGTCTATAGCATAGAACGACAACGAGATTTATACGAACATGCTAAAGAATTATTCCATACGCTATCCATTTCCATTGCATCCAAACATGGCGACGGTTACAACGGATGGAGCGAATTTGCTCCCTTTGACCGTATTCTGGTTACTTGTGGAGCTATCGAAATACCGCAAATATTATTAATCCAATTAAAAATAAATGGCATTTTGGTAGCCCCTGTTGGAGAACCCGGACAACAAATCATGACAAAAACCATACGACTGTCCGACACAGATTTTGAAACAACTACACATGGCAGTTTCCGGTTTGTTCCCATGCTCAAAAATGCAGAATGATATAATCACCATGAAAAAAATAACATTTAATTTTTCCCCCAAACATACGAATTTCTTTAGCAGAATGTTCTTTTTAATGCTGTTATGTCCTGTTGCAGTATTTTCACAAAGAGGAGGCGCAGTTATGTCTGAAGCCCAAAAACTTGTAACCGATAAAACAGGCGTTATTGTTTGCAATGTTGTGGATGAAAACAATCGTCCTTTGGAATACACTACCGTTTCCATTCTCAATACCCAAGATACATCCTTGGTTTCTGGAGCGGTTACCAATTCGGCAGGATTTGCTATTGTGGATGCCGTTCCATGGGGAAGCTATCTCGTGCGAATTACTTACATCGGATACAAACCTTTATATTTGTCAAATATATCTGTCACAAAGGAAAAACCCCTTGCTAATACAGGAAAACAACAAATACAAACTTCCGCCAATCAATTGGAAGGAGTTACCGTATCCGCTCAAAAAGAAATGATAGAAACTAATCTGGATAAACGTGTTTTCAACGTGGATAAAAGCATAGTTACGGAAGGTTCTACAGGAGTAGATGTATTGGAAAATATTCCCTCAATAACAGTAGATTTGGATGGCAATGTCAGTTTACGGGGCAGTCAAAGCGTTAGCATATTGATAAATGGTCGTCCGACAGACTTGTCTATGGACGAAATCCCCGCAAGTACAATAGAAAGCGTTGAAGTAGTTACCAATCCCTCTGCTCGCTATGAACCCAGCGGGACATCGGGAATTATCAATATCGTATTGAAAAAAGAACGAAAATTGGGGTTTAATGCGTCATTAAGTCTGGGCGCCGGTATTTCCAACAAGAAAAAAGATATTTACTTTGGCAGATACAACGCCACCCTCAACCTGAATTTCAGATATAACAAATTTAATTTCTTTCTAAATTATAGTTTTCGTTCTTTTTCTTCCCATTCCGAAACATCGCTGGAAAGAGAAAGTACCTTTGGCAATGCTACTACATTATTATCCCAAAATTCAACCAACGCATGGCAGGGACTACCCCATGGAATACGTGGGGGATTTGATTATTTTATCAATCAATACAACACCATTACCATAGACGGAGGTTATTATCGCAGAAGCAATCAGGGGAAAACAAATATACAAAGTCTAACACAAAATCCTCTTTTAGATACGCTTTCTTTATATGATCAGGAATCAAGTTCGCCACCCATAGGAACAAACAGCTGGAATGCCGCTATTAACTATATGCATACTACAAAAATAAAAGGTCAGGAATTGGTTATTGACGTTTCCATGTCGGAATGGAATAGAAACAATGAAAATAGTTTATCTCAATTTTATCACTACCCGTCTATTTATGAATATTATCAACAGTCAATCACTACTGCAAAAAGTTATCGGATTACTGCTCAACTTGATTTTGTTACCCCGATAGGCAATGGAGGAAGATTGGAAACAGGTTATAAGTTTAATTGGAATCGTACCAATGATAATTATCAATTTTTCTCTGGAAATACGGAAAATGAATTACAGGAAGACATAACTCGAAATGACATCTCCAAATATGTTGATAATGTCAATGCTGTGTATTTGGTATATTCTAATTCAATTAAAACCAAGTTTAAATACCAATTTGGATTACGGGCAGAATTGGCAAAAATAAGTTCTCAATTAAAGTCCAATCCTGAATTATTTTCTCCGCAACCTTATTTTGACGTATTCCCTACGATACATCTTCGTTATGATTTTAATCAAATTCACTCTTTACAATTAGGATACAGTACTCGTATTCGTCGTCCGAGAGGCGGACAGTTAAACCCGTTTATCGATGATACCGATAAACGAAATTTACGTCAAGGTAACAGAAAGTTGAAACCGGAATACACACATTCAATAGACTTGGGATATTTGGTTGTCTACAAAAAGTCTTCCATATCCGCAAATGTATTCTATAGATACAGATATGATATTATTTCTCAATATACCATTTTAATCAATGACACTACGACATACACCACTTACGAAAATTTAGATAACAGTCATTCTTATGGATTGGAATTTTCATATCAGCAAGACCTTTTCAAATTTTGGAAGTTAAGTTTTAGTTCCAGCTTTTTCCAAACGCTTGTCAATGCCGACACGCTCTATGATCAATCCTTGTTAAACGATTTTTCATGGCAAGTGCGGTTGAATAATAATTTTAATCTTCCCAAAGATTTTCAAATACAATTAAGCGCTAATTATCTGTCCCCTACTTTAACCCTGAACAGTATGGGACATGAAACAGGAGGCGCAGGACAAGGTCGAATGAACGCACTATGGGGCGTAGACTTTGGTATTAAGAAGAGTTTTTTCAAAAAATCTTTGTCTATATCATTACGGATTTCGGATATTTTTTACACACGAAATGTACATGTAAACTCCTACGGAAGTACAAGTTTTTCCAATTATAACAGTATAATGGATCGTTACCGTGATACACGACAACTTTGGCTAACGGTTACATACAGCATCATCAATTATAAAACAAAACAACAACGCCAACGAGATATTGAGTCCGATTTTGACGAAATGTAAGTAGTTAGTATCTGTCCGAAAACGCATAAATTCATTTGTTCAATGTATAATTGTAATCAGAGAATAACGGTAAAGGGCTGAAAGCCCGCAATCAATAGCACAGGGCAACGCCCTGTGTAACGTAAA
>JAIROC010000021.1 GCA_031257735.1 Bacteroidales bacterium
TTACGTTACACAGGGCGTTGCCCTGTGCTATTGATTTCGGGCTTTCAGCCCTTACTTTTTAACTACAGAGAATACAGAGAGGAGTTTGTTTCAAACAATGTGCGTCAACTCATTTTCAATTTTCAATTTTCAATTAGTAATGCCCTGCGCTATTGATTGCTGGCTTTCAGCCATTTACCGTTATTCTCTGATTACAATTATACATTGAAGAAATGAATTTATGCGTTTTCGGACAGACACTAAGTAACAAAAACAGTAACAAATGAGAACGACAATTCTATTTTTAGTTGCAGTATTCTGTCTTTGCATGGCAAACAAAACGATGGCACAAATTGTAGCCTCAGGCACAACAGGAGAAAAACAGAAAAGTCTCGCAAAGACGACACTTTATTAACCGTAGATTTCAGTCTACGGACAGCGAAACCATTCTGTGCCAAGTTAGGAGTTCTGACCCGTAGTAAGAGCAGCGGAGCTAATTTTCAATTAATGAAGTTTTCAATTGATGAATTACCTCAAGTATTAATCTCCATTTTCGACTAATAAATCATTCTTCTGCGGCAAACATAGGATCCCATGGTGGCAAAAGAACAGGTTTTTGTTCGAGTAATTTTTGAATATTTTCAGGGATATATTTCTTATCAACGACCAATCGAAACATATATTCGTTAAACCATTCATCTGTCATAATCAAAAAACCTTTATGACCATAACTTGCTCCCCAGCTATTTTCTACCATCCATTTTTTCGGTTTATTATTTTCGTCCAAATCAACAGCACACAAAGTCATCGCATGAGAAGAACCACTTGCAAATGTCTGTATTCGTTGTTTTTTATCCATGTTAAATGTTGTACCCATCAAAGAAGCATAATCGTAATTATTAATATCCAAAAAACCTGTTTCACGATTAAGAAATTTACCTACATCACAGGAAAAATACATCATCGTACTGTCTTTGATAGAAGCAATTGCCATTTGTTTAATATCGTCTATGGACAAATTCAAATATTTCCAATTATGACCATCATAAACATGTCTGTCATATTCAATTTCGTAGACTTTATTATAATCTCTTGTAGGGTCATTCATAAGCATAATATAATTACTCATATCCACATCTACAAATTCGTTATAAAAAGACAAAGGGGAATATTTTTTGGTTGCGACAGGTTTTCCGCTTGCATCTTTTTGTGTCCATGTAAATTCGGCAGGAGGTTCTCCCAAATTCAAGACCAAAATCCGATAGATTACACCTAACATTTCAATTTTTTTCTTCAGTAAATCCTCGTTTTTGGCATTTTTCCCTCCCATTTCCCGTAATTGTAAACCAAATTCTTTCAGTTTGAGAGACAAAAGATAAGTCATTCTGGAGGTATTATTACTGCTATTTGTTTCTGGCATTATATCTTGTGGAACAGCGCCATATTTTGTTACCAAATTCAAGACACCGGTAAATTGTCCGCCATCTCCAATGGGATTTTTAAAAAGCCATTCTACCGTTTTATCATCCACAGGTTTAGAACGCGTATCTATGATTGCTTGCAGAAATAAATTTGACTTTTCCAATTGATCCCAAAAAAAAGAATAATTGAGCGAAAATTGAAACTCTCCTAAATGATGTTTTGCTATCACTTTTGCCCGTAAAACATTCATTCCCGTAAACAACCAGCATCTTCCAGAAGATTTTTGGTCTGTAATTCCTTTTGAATTTACACGATTGGAAAAATAGGTATCATTATTTGTATTGCTCCGATTTTGAGCAAGTTTATTGATATCATTTCCTATGATTGCATTTTGTAATGCTTTAGTTTCGGGTGTTTCTTTATAGGATTGTTTAATAGCTTTCAGCATATCGGCGTCGATACCACCTTTGTTCGTTTGAGCGTGAACACTAAAAGTGAACGCCATTAAAGTAAAAAAGATACTAAAAATGACTTTTGATTTGATTTTCATATTTTCAAATTATAAATAATGAATGAATAAAAAAGGATACTATATTCCTTGAATACATAAATAAATTACATATTGTCCAACATTGTAGAAATGAGATTATCAGCGCCTTCGGCTATATCCATAATAGTTGCATTCAACATATAGGCAGGTGTTGTAAAAATTTTGTTTATTTTATCAGAGATAACTTCACCTGAAGTAGTATTAATATTATGGCTACCCATTTGGATAATATCGTGAGCAGTAGCATCGTCATTCCCAATAGTAACTGTAATATTGTTTAATACTTTTGCCAGGAGAACGGGGGCAATACATAAAGCGCCTATAGGTTTATCAAGCGCTTTTATATCATTAATTACCTGTATTATATCTTCGTCCACTGTTGCTTTGATACCTTTATAAGCATAATTAAAAAAGTTTTTTGCAACTCCAAACCCTCCCGGAAAGATAACGGCATCAAAATCGTTTGCCCTAAAATCATCTAAACATTTAACTTTACCTCTACCAATACGGGCGGCTTCTACCAACATATTTCGTGTTTCCGCCATTTCTGCTCCTGTAAGATGATTTATAACATGATATTGATCTTTGTCAGGTGCAAATAATTCATAGGAACATTTGTGTTTTTCAATAGCTAACATTGTCATAGTAGTTTCATGTATTTCCGAACCGTCTCTGTGTCCGCAACCTCCAATAATTATCGCAAATTTCTTATCCATATTAAACTGTATTTTAAATTTTTTATATTAATATTTTGTCGAATAAATGATTATAGATTTACAGGATATTTTTCCCCTGATGAATTTCCTTACTATATTTTCGCGTACAAAGGTACAAAAAATAAAAATAACTGAAACGATATTACATTATTTTTTTCCATTATCACATAGCAATATTATTTTCACAAATCATTTTTGCTTCGATAAAAATACTGATAAACAATATGATGTAATGATAATTTTCAAAATAGGAAATCAATAGTTGTAGAATTAAGATATAAATTTATTTTCCCGCAGAACCCGCAAAAAGACGCAGAGAATATAGAAAAGTATATTTCTGCGCTTTTCTGCGAGTTCTGCGGGAAACTTTATCCTTTTAAAGAGACTACGCCTTGTAAAGTAATCCTAAAAATTAAATGTAAATCCAAAGCCATTGGGATAAACATTAAAATTTAAAGATGTTGTATATCCTTTGAAAAACTTTTCTTCATAATTATTTTTCGCTTTTCGCTTAAAAGTCCCTCCTGTTGCCCGCAATACAATACCTGTCATTAACAGTGGTTGTCCTACAAGAACAGCATATAATGCTATACGGGGAAACCAATGTTCATTAGCCCACCACCAATGATAAAAATTACCCTTAACATTACCAAGTTTTATAATCGCATAAAAAGCCGAACCTATTGATATCAATCCCCAAGAAGCTATTGTCAGTCCTCCAAAAGCGGTAACAGAGAATCCAGATATAATCAAATCTCTTCCTGTTCTACTTTGTAATTCTCCACGATGAAAAATCTGATAACTTTCAGGATCATTTTTTTCCAGAAAATCTGCCATAGCATCATCTCCAAGACTTTTAAAATAGGCATAATTTATGGCTTCAATATCTGTTGTATCCTGTTCAATTACTTTTTGATACTCAGTATTTTTTTTCGATGATTCAAAAATGGACACTTGCCCATTCTGATATAAGATAGAGACGACATCTTCTTTCTTAATAGTATAAATCAAACTATCCTGATAACCATACTGTTTATATCTGACAACATCCGTAGTGATTTCGGTTATTTCAGCCTCAATTTTTTCTGCTTTTACTGTAACAATAATATCTTGTGCATGTATTGTAATACTTGTCGCCAACACAAGAACAGACGCAGTAATAATTTTTAACCGCTTTATAAATTCCATGATTTCATTTTTTTCTACCTTATCATCATATATTATAATTAAAAATCGAAACTTGTTTTTTCAAAGATATAATCTATTTTTCCAATAAAAAAAAAACACCACCTCATAATATACTATAAGGTGATGTTATAAAAAAAACAGGCAACGACCTACTCTTCCGGCTTTTGGCAAGTACCATCGGCGCTGGTGGGCTTAACTTCTCTGTTCGGAATGGGAAGAGGTGGACCCCACCGCTATTGTCACCT
>JAIROC010000044.1 GCA_031257735.1 Bacteroidales bacterium
ATAGTATCGGACCTCATCATCATGTTTTGTATTGAGAACAAAATCTACAATCTGCATGACGTGAATGAACTGTTAGACAAATCAAAGCAGAAAACGCTTTGCAGGGAAGCGGCATGACATGACAGGGGAAATTGTAAAAGTCGCCTTGAAAGCGACCGCTGGATGGGCTTTTTATGATAGTTTGGGATGAAGTATCGGCTCAAGTAAGAGTTATCGTTCTTGCTTTCTTAACGAATATTACAGGAGGTTGTCATGATTGCCGGACAAAAAAAGGTTATTGATGTTTGTTCCCAAATTATTGAAAAAACCAATAATTGTGGGATTGGGGAAAGTCCGCGGAGTAGTCTAAACAACTTAATGCGTGAAGCACAGGAGCGCGAATTGGTAGTACCCGTTATTGGATCTTTCAGTTCCGGTAAATCAAGCCTGATTAACCGGCTCCTTGATACCAATATTTTACCGGTTGCCATAACTCCCGAAACATCCCTTGCGACAGAGTTGCATTTTTCTCCATCAGAATTCATTGAAGCGGTGAAATCTGACGGGTCCACAATTCGTTATGAGATCGATGAAACAAAGAAAATGTCATCGGAGGCGGCGCAATACACCCATGCCCGGTTATACCTTCACAACAACAGGCTTAAAGAATTTGAACCGATTATATTGGTTGATATGCCTGGTTTTGATTCACCTGTTGCCGATCACAATACAGCAATAATGACGTATCTTGAACGGGGATGTCATTATATCGTCTTGTCAACTATAGAAGATGGAACAATATCAAAATCACTCCTGCGCCGCTTGTATGAGATTACTGAATCGGGTCACGGTTTCTCTTTTTTTATCAGTAAAACTGAATTACGTCCCGCTGAAAATGTAAAAGAAATGGCTAATCTTTGTCAGATTACTATTAAAGATTATTTGAGCATTGACGTAACTGTACATCAATTACGCAAAGATTCATCTAACGAGGCGGCAGATTCGCTTAAAAAACTTAATGTTGATTCAATTTTCCTCAATTTATATAAAAACCGTCTTATTGATATATGTCAATCAATCATAGAAGCATTCAACATTCACATTATAGCATCTGAAAAAGATGCCGATGCTATTCGTTCCGTCATCAAGGAAATGCAGGACAGCATAGTCAAACTCCAAAACAGGGCTAAAGATGAAGCCGACAGCTTGCAACAACGTTATTCTGGAGGTATTATAAATGATATAATCAATGACGTTGGGAAATCTTTAGAAAATGCCGTTGAAGAATTGATAAGCGTTGCTGTTACAGGTAATCAGGGTGAGATAACGAGTCGATTAAATGAAATTGTCCGAATGTCGCTCATTATGTCAGTAAAGAATAAACTCGGTGATGTGAATCAGCAAATAGTTATCGATTTTTCAGAATCGGTAAAAGGGCTTGATGAAGCAATGAAAAGCCTTGAAATCGATGAGAATTATCTTTCCGATTTAACGCAAAGGATTCAGAATGTATTTACCGGCATTGAATCTATCCCGTCAGGACAGATGAGGAAAATTGAAGAAAAATGGACGGCGGGTACAAATATTGTCTATAAAGGGATAACAGGAATATTAGCCGTAACGACCGCCATTGTTAATCCTGTCCTGGAAATAGTGATAATAATGTTACCGGAAATCATACGGTTTTTATCCGGTATTTTTGGTCAATCTCAGCAGGAACAACAAAAAGAAATGTTGCGTAAAAAATTCATGGGGGAAATATTTCCGAATATAAAACGAAAGATCCGCACAGAACTCCCCGCTTATCTTGGTCAGCAGATTCGTCAGATGATCGAACAGGTTCATCTTCAGTACGAAGAACGGATTAAAGATCAGCGGAAGGAGATTGACACCGTTATTGAAGCGAAAAAAGCAAATATTGCAGAAAACGATAAACGTATTTCTGTCTTCAAATCTACCAGGGGGGAAATTCAGGCCATCGCAAACGATATTATTTCGTGGTCTTAATATATATGCAGGTCGAAATTATTGAGAAACTTAGAAAACTGGAAGACCTCTGCGCGAGTTATGAGGATGTCATTGGCTCAGATGCTAAAGACATCCGGAAAGAGTACGGATTGCTTTCTACGGATGAAATGTGCGAATACCTTGCGGAACTCGAGGAAAAAAACCGTCTGCTCAATATAGGTATCATTGGTCGTGTCAAAGCCGGAAAGTCATCTTTGTTAAATACGGTGTTCTTTAATGGCGAATCAATTTTACCGGAAGCCGCGACGCCAATGACGGCGGCATTAACCGTCTTGACATATGGAGAGGAGTTCTCGGCATCCGTTGATTTTTTTTCTAAATCGGACATTGACATTATTCACCGTGAACATGATGAATACGAAAAAGAACGGGATAAGAAATATAATGAAGAAGAAGCCAAGGAAAGAGAAAATGCCCGAAGAAGAAATACCGTGCCCAATTTGGAAAAAGCACGGAAACGAGTAGATTCTGAAATGAGAGAAAGCAATAAGGCCGCATCCCATGGCCAGTATGAACGTATGCTGGAAACCGGTAAAATAAATGAATTTGAGCGAGTAAATGAAACTCAAATTATTGACGCGCCGGTATTGAAAGACTTATTGGGAAAACTTGAGAAATATGTTGGTTCAACGGGCGCTTCAATGCCCTTTACTAAAAGCGTTGAACTTAGAATCCCCATTGATTCACTGAAAAATATCCAAATAGTTGATACCCCCGGCATTAATGATCCGGTAAAATCGCGAGAAAAACGAACAGAAGATTATCTGGGAAAATGCGATGTCGTATTTATCGTAAGTCCTTCCGGTCAATTTATTAATAGTGCAGATATGAATCTTATGGATCGTCTTTCAACAAGAGAAAGAGTCAAGGAATTGTATCTTGTCGCATCTCAGGTTGACAATCAGTTATATGGTCTTGAAATATTAGAAAAAGCTGAAAATAATCTGCACAGTGCAATTAATGACATTCATAGCGATTTGTTTGACATTGCATGTAAAAGTCTTGTGGGTCTTAAACAAAAAAACCCTGAAATAGGCGATCAATTTGACCAGCTAATAGAGGGAGGGAAAGATAGGATTATTATTACATCAGCTATATGCCAAAATATGTCCATTCATTTCAACGATAAGAAATCATGGAACGAAAATATGAACCTGGTCTGGGAGAACCTGAATGAGAACTACCCGGATTATTTTGGCGATGGAGAAATAGGAAAGTCAAGTCTCGATAAAATCAGCAATGTTCAGGCTGTTTCCAACAAGATTGATCATGCGCGGCAGGAGAAAGATAGAATAATGGCCGAAAAGCAAAGAGACTACATGGATCAGCAACATAAAAACATCAAAGATTTTAAAGTCAAAATGCAGAAAGCGGTTGTTGAGAAAATAAATTATATAGAAACGACTGATGTGGAAAAAATTGAAAATCAAAAAATGGAATTAAGAAATATGATCTCTAAAGGGACCAGCGCATTAGACGAAAGTTTTGAAGATAGTATTGAAAAGTTAAAACACGAGCTACATGATACTATCTCAAAAAACAGCAAGGGATTATTTGCAGGAACAGGAAGCGGCATAGAGGAAAGAAAAGAGACAGAAACAGTAACACGAAAACGTGCAAAAAACGGTTGGTGGAGTGGAGTCGGACAATTTTTTGGCGGATTGTGGGGTTATGAAGACTATACAACAGAAATAACGACCATTAGAACCGGTGCTGTTAAAAAGACATTAAATAATCTGGTTGATGAGCTTGAGGATAATCTTATTAATTCATTGAATGATATAAAACTGGAATGGAAGACTGAAATACAAAAGAATATCATCCGTGCGCTTCGAGAGGCAATAAAGGATGATAACACGGTCGATGGGATGATGTTCTTACTCAAAAACGCGTTGCGCCGTGTCGTGGGCAATCTACAAATGCCTGAATTCTCAATGGCTGATTTTTATTTTAATAGTGAAAAGACAGGAATACTCAAAGATCAGGAAGCCGATACATTTATTGAAGAAATTGATATTTTTTTGGGGCATTGTAAAACTCGTTACAGAAAATTGAGGGATGCCTTTATAAATGAAATTGAGGCAACTCTTAAAGGAGATAAAATGTCTGACCTTGTTTTTGGAGAATTGAGGGATCAGCTGAATAAATTTGAAGAAGAAATAACCAATAAGAAATTGACGTTAAAACGCCTCAATGATTTTCAAGACACATTACAAAAGACATCATAAGCAATGGAAGCGCGATTTAGCACTATTGATGGACTGCTTGTAAAATTAAGCAGATTCTTCATGGTTGGAAGAAAAAAAATTGTTCTTAATATCAAACAGCATTTACAGGAGATACAAAAATATACTTTTATTGCCGAAGAAGAAGCACGAAAGAACAAACAATCTGTAGTGGAAATGGAAAAAAAATTAATAGAATTAATAAAATATACTGCTACCGTTGAAGAAGAAGCACAAAAAAACAAACAATCTGTAGTGGAAATGGGTGAAAAATTATCAGAGTCACAAAACCATGTCAAACGATTTGGATTGGTAAGTGATGCTCTTAAAGCTCCACCAAATACAAATTCGTTTGTCAATGAATTTGACAGGCTGATAAAGATCGATTTTAAGCAATTTTGTGACAAAGAATCGGCCATCAACGATGTTAAAGAAATAGAACGCCTTGAATATATTAATAAAGAAATGCACCTTATCGCAAATCATCCGCAGATACATAGCAAAAACATGGGGGCCATTGGCGGTGGATTTAGTAGTGGAAAATCATCATTTATAAACAGTTTCATTACTGATTCCAACATAAGATTACCAATCGGCATACGCCCAGTAACAGCCATTCCGAGCTACATAATATGTAATGAAAAGAATGAACTATATGGAATAAGCTATCGAGGCGGAAAATTTGAAATCGCACCGGAAATATATAAATCGCTATCACATGAATTCTTAAAATCGTTCTCATTCAATTTGAGGGAAATTATTTTGCAAACCGTAGTATCCTGTCCGATGAAAAAGGATTATTTTGAGAATATTTGCCTTGTTGATACTCCGGGTTATGATTCTGCTGATGAAAATATTTCAAAATACGATTTTGAGACTGCGCTACTTCACATCAAGGATACAAACTTCCTTGTATGGGTAATAGGATTAGATAAAACGGGAACAATACCAGAATCAGATTTGAATTTTTTGAACGAATTAAGTAATTTAAATGATAAGATAAGTTGTAACTGTCAATTCTCCCCCTGTTAGGGAGAGATATTCCAAGGGAGGAGAGCAATCCAATCATCAGGGGAAACGACGTAAGGGATACGCTCAAAGAGCGTTTTAAGATAATTTAAGGG
>JAIROC010000085.1 GCA_031257735.1 Bacteroidales bacterium
GGACAAAATGACATTATGAAAGCGTAATTATTCAACATGTCGATACTGCCTGTTTTCAAAATGTATCAACTCATAATGACGAATATACGAAACATTTGATAGTTTTCGGACAGACACTATATAGTCGGCGTATTCTTTGGATAATGAAGCAATCCTTATCCAACAGCACGTCATTGCGGGCTTGACCCGCAATCCCCATCCGACAACGCGTTTTAGGGCAGGGGATTGCGGGTCAAGCCCGCAATGACGGCACTATTTGGACGGCGTTGATGATTACTTTTTTATACTTTATAGACAGACACTAATTAGTTATCAATCGATTATATTATTATTATTGCGAAGGATGATAAAAACATTTGAGAAAATAGATTTTCTATAAAAAAAAATGCTATCTTTGCACTTCCGAAATTCAAGCCTGAGTGGCGGAATTGGTAGACGCGTCGGTCTCAAAAACCGATGAGGTTAAACTCGTGCCGGTTCGACCCCGGCCTCAGGTACAAATAGAAATTAAATATTTTCGGAATGAATACATTATCAATCTTTCCTTAAGGATCAATCTATCTTTATGTGATCAATTGAATCTTATTTATAGACGTCTTATATATAAGAATATTCCAACATGGAGAAATATAAGCAAAAACAATTCAGTAATAAAAATAAGAAAATATATACAGACAGTATTTATTCGTCTGTGCTTGCTTTATATACAAATCTAGCTATTGATATAATAGAATTATTAATCAAACCCTATAAAGATAAATTTCGTCCACGAAGAACATTAAGCTCTTTATGCGAAAATATAGATGATGTAGAAAAGCAAGATGAAATTACGTATTATGTAAATGAGTTTAAGGAAATATATCCTTTTGTTAATTATATTCTTCATCCTTCCGATACGGATAAGGATTGTTTGAAAAAGATATATACCTGGGTAAATCTGTTAAAAAATATTCGCAATCAATATTCTCACAGTGTATGTAAAAATATCCATCTCGACAAGAACACAAGAGATGAAATGCTGAATTTATATGGTATTGCTATTGAGAATGCTTATCTCAAAAAAGATAAAGATATTCCACGCCCTTTCAAGTGCAAGAAACTTTTTGTGCGAATTGAAAATGATTACGCTCTTACATTAACAGGGGTAGTGTTTTGTACGACACTCTTTCTCCGAATACAAGATATTAGCGCTTTTTTGGGACTGTTGATGCAAATGGATACGCTTAGGAATAATCGACAAAAACATAAAAAATATTCGGATACAATAACGCCAAATTTCAGATATCCAAAAATGAAAAACAGGATTTTCCTGCATCAAAGCGTTATATATACCTATTGGACTATACGAAAGAGAAATGTTTCCTCCATAGATGAAAAAATTAAAGACCAAATTCGTTTTTTTGAATTGATGGAATATTTGAGAAAATGTCCGCTGGAACGTGTAACAATGGCTTATAAAGATAATATTCCTCAAGAACAACAAACAGAAACCTGTATACTGAAACAATATCAAAGCGCTATACATCCGAAAGTAATTATACAGGAGAAAGAATATATATTGCGAAGGAGAAATCATTTTATTAATTATGCATTAGATTATTGGACACATCAAATAGAAAATCAATTCTCTGATGGAACAGAATGGAAATGGGCGCACTGTGCTTCAAGAGAACAAAAACAGGATAATAAAAAGAAAAAGAACTTTGAAAAACTTAATTTCCAAGAAAGAGTTGTCTGGGAAAAATCTCAAAAAAATACTACCTACAATGTGGAAAGTGAAATTGAACTTCCTTATTATGTAGAAGATAACAATATATTTTTCCGATTAAAGAAAGAAGATCATTATATCGTAGGAATGATGAGTGTGAAAGTTTTGTATGATTTGTTGCGTAATTATTTTTCAGCTGACGATAAAATTATGTATGTAACTAATCTTTTTGAGCAAACATGGAAATACTTGTATCAATATCTGGAGTATACACATACTTATAAGGAACAAAATCCCTGTTTGGCTGTCCCTAAAAAATATTTACCTGAAGATGTTATGTCTTTGGTACAAAATAAGGAATTTGCGGACAAGATAAATGTTTTCGGAACATTAAGTTGGTCCATTGAAAAAGAAATCGATGATGCTGCCCTGGAATATAAGATAAGGCAAAGAATAAGCTATCTGAAAACCTATTACGAACAGATGAAACAAACATCTGTCAATTCACTGAAAGTGATGGAAACAGTTCGAGCATGGTTTGCTATTTTAAATTATGGTAAAAAAACCAATTGGGAACATGCTTTTGGAACAGATGAAATAGATAACAGTCTCATATCTCAATATAAATATATTACTTATTATTTATCTCGATTAGTTTCCCCAGAGCCAAATTTATCCGAAGAGTTTGACAATTATTTATTCCGTACAGGACTGAAAAAACTTTTGCTGCATGAACAGCCTTATATACTGCATAAGTGTTATCATTTGAATAATTATTTCAATAATGCAATCAATTACCGTTTACAAATACTGAACTATTACGGAGAAATATTAACTTTTCCTTTTGTTCGGAAGGATTGGAAGCCTACTGAAGCATTACGTTGGTTGAAAATACGAACCCCAGAACGCGCGAAAGAATATCCCAAACGTTCTCCTATTCCCACGGAAAAAATTAAATTACCTGTAGAACATGCTGTTTTGAACACGGAAAAAGGAGTTTATTTTGCGGCTCGTGCAGTTCCTCTCCCGCATAATTTTTACACAAAAACACTTGATGCCCCAAAACAGGAGACGAATACGCCTGTTGAATTAGAATCTGCTTTTTATAATGTAAATATGAAACTGTTCAAAGCAGGACATTTCCGAAAGTTGTATGCGATTAAACAACAGGATATGGTGTTGTCTCATATTGCACTTTATTATGCCCAAAAAGCGGAAATAAATCTGCCTCAGCCTTTAACAGTTTCCGATAACAATTACCAGAGTATTGAATTATCTATTCCTTTTACTGTCAATTCAAGAAATATTACCGTTTGTTATTATTATCCTTATTTTAAACAATCTCATTATAAATTATTTCCTGAACTATTTACGGAACTATTGGAAGTAGCTGTTCAATTTGACAAAATACCTGCTGATGGAAAAATCTATTTCAATAACCTGAAACCAAAGAAAAAAGAGGATGGAAAAATAGTTTTTAAACAAGAAGATGATACTCCCACCCCTACGCTATGGCATCTGTGGAAAAAATATAATGCATCTCGTATATTTTTCTTTAACAGTCTGATGTGGCTTGAAAAGAAACTGTACAGAAAATATAATGATTTTCCTTCGGAAATAACCTATATTCCTTTTGGATATTATGTTTATCAGGCAAAGAAAGATGATTTAAATTCAATTTTAAATGATATAAATGAGATGCGTACGGCAGCCTTGCATGGAAAAGTCGCTTTCCCTTTTGTGAAACTTGAAAATGATGAGATAGATTTTTTTGGAGAAGGAAATAAACTTATAGATCAAATCCTCAATGAAATCCGAGTAAAAAAAAGAATATGAAAAATAAAATTTAATCTTCCTATATACTTATATAGAAAGAAAAAAAAGATAAGTCTATTCATTCAGCTGTTAAAGCCTTTAGTTGGAAAGGCAAATACAGTAGATATTTACCATTTAGCTGTTAAAGCCTTTAGTTGGAAAGGGAAATACAGTAGGTATAGCATAAGTAAAGGCGGGAACAAAAATTGTTTCCGCCTTTTAATTTGAAAAATTACTATCATCCGATAAATTGAAAAACGAGGTTCTACTTTGCTGTTGTAGAGATGGTAGTGGGTTGCATTACTCAGAATTTACAGTTGGAGTTATGAGTTATTTTAGTTTGCGTCAGCCTAACTCATAACCCATAACTCATAACTTTCGTGCTTTCTTGTTTTTGTATAATTTATATCCTACTAAAAAAGCTATCCCCACTGCAATTAAAAAAGTAATGATTGTTTGCATTGTAAAGTGTGAAAAAAGATTATACGTAATAAAAGATACTACCCAAGCCAAAACAATGGTATATAATACAACTAATATTGTCCATAACCATGAAGCTGATTCCTTTTTAATAGTAATAATCGTACTGATACAGGGAAAATAAATCAAAATAAACAACATAAAACTCAAAGAGACAGCTCTTTTTTTCATATCCTTTTGTCGTTCTATATCCTTTATGTCTACATTATTCTTTTTTAGTTCATTTTCTATATTTTTTGTTATCTCTGTTCTCATTTTACTTTGTAATCCCCCGTTATCTCCTTTAACTTCTTCAAGCGCATATAATACTCCTGATGTATCTCGAACTATTCTTTGTACAGTTTTGATTTTTGCACTATCTTCTATTTTAGTCAATATTACGAAAGTTCCTTCCTCTAAAAATGCCTCCTCTTTATTTTCCTCTTTATCTTCAACGCCATAGATTATTCCTAAAGTACTGACAACAATTTCTTTTGCAAATAATCCGGAAAGCAATGCCACACTCATGTTCGCATCAAATCCCAAAGGTTTCGTTATTTTGTGTACTTTGTTTCCGATATATCCGAGCGTAGATTTTTCTGGCTGATCTACTTTTGTCATTTCCAAAGGAAAGCCTTCTTTTTCGGATGTTCGTTTAAACGCATAATTATCTAATGCCCATATTATAATAGAACCTAACAAAACATACGTTCCTATTTTCAAAAGAAAGTGTTTTCCTTTATACCATGCATTCCACCACAAATTTTTAAACGTTGGCATTCTGTAAGGAGGAAGTTCCATAACAAAAGGAGTATCTTCTTTTTTTGCACCAAGAAATGGTTTGAATATCCATGCAGTAATTATTGCCAGCATGATACCAATCACATACATGGAAACCATAATCAAACCTGCTTTAAATTTATCAAAGAAAATTCCCGCCAATAAAATATAAATAGGAAATTTCGTAGCACAAGACATAAATGGCATAATGAACATGGTTAGCATTCTGTTTTTTTTGTCTTTTATAGTTCGTGTAGCCATAATAGCAGGTACATTGCACCCAAACCCCATCAAAAGCGGAATAAAAGATTGTCCATGTAATCCTATTTTATGCATCAGTCTATCCATAATAAATGCAGCCCTCGCCATATATCCCGTAGCTTCTATAAAAGTAATAAAGAAATAAAGAATAAAAATATTCGGAAAAAAACCAAGTACATCACCAACCCCTTGCACAAGAACTACATGAAAAGCATCTGTAACTGCTCCTACAATAGACCCTTCTCCTACAAAATACCCTACAAAATACCCTATCAAACCGTCGATGAGCCATTCCCCAATTATTTTTCCCATAAGAAGTTTTTCTACTAACCACTCCTTAAGGGGATCCCCAAGTGTAAATGTAAGAATAAAAATAAGCGCCATGATAACAAGAAAAAGCGGATAACCAAACCATTTATGCGTTACAACATTGTCTATTTTAGAGCTTCGTATTTTTTGTTTTCCTTCTTTTAAGGAGGGGGTAAAAGTTTCTTTCAAAGCGCCTGCAATAAATCCGTATTTGGCGTCAGAAATAGCGTCTTCAGGTGTTTCTTTCAATTCAGAGAATATCTTTGCCGTCATTTTGTCCCTGACTGAAATTATCTGTTGATAATTGGAAAATTGTGAAATGAATTTTTCCATTCCCTCATCTTTTTCCAACAATTTTATTGCCTGATAACGCGGCGTATATTCGTCTCTCGCATTAGAATTTTGCGCTATTTTTGTTTTTATTTCCTCTATGGCTTTTTCAATAATATCGCCATGATTGATATGAATATGTCTGACGGTAGTATGAATATGATTTTCCGTTTCCAAATCAGAATCTACATTCGGAATTTCATGTTTATGATGAATATTCAAAGTATGAAGATATTCATCTATCAAAGTATCATCGCTAATAGCAGAGATTAAATTTCCTTCTTCATCAATAATATCACTGCTTTCATAGAGTTTGATAACAGTACGAAACAGTTCATCAATACCTGTCCGCTTTGTACTGACAGTTGGCACAACAGGTATTCCTATCAACTTTTCAAGGGTTTTGTAATCCAAAACATCTCCATTTTTTTCCAATTCATCATACATGTTCAGGGCGATAACCATCCTGACGTTCATATCAATTAACTGAGTAGTAAGATAGAGATTGCGTTCCAGATTAGAAGTATCAACAACATTGATAATAACATCCGGTTTATTTGTTACAATATGCTTACGAACATATTTTTCCTCCTCGCTGTAAGCGGAAAGAGAATATGTTCCCGGTAAATCAACAATATTGAAAGAATATCCTTCCGCTTCAAAATGTCCCTGTTTTTCTTCTACCGTAACGCCACTGTAATTACCTACATGTTCACTTTTTTCTGAAGCAATATTAAACAAACTTGTTTTCCCTGAATTGGGATTACCGACTAAAGCAACATTGATTGTTTTTCGTTTTTTGAGAGCCATTCTGCGAATATCTTCTTCTGTGAATGTTCCGTTGAAAGGTTCATGAGTTTGTTTTTCTTTGATGAGATTAGCTTCTTCAATACTCATTACCTCAATTTGGGAGGCTTCGCTACGGCGAAGAGATATTTCATAACCCATAATACGATATTTTATCGGATCATTCAGGGGTGCATTCAGAATAGATTCGACTATTTTTCCTTCGATAAAGCCCATTTCCACAATTCTCTTACGGAAACCGCCATATCCTAACACTTTTATAATAACCGCTTTATCTCCTGTTTTGATGTCTGATAGTTTCATTGTCTACTAACTTTAAGTGAAAATAATAAAATCGTGTAAAAATACACTTATTACAGAAAACTGTATATCCCCATTAATGGGGATATTTATCATGTTTTTCTCATTATTTATTATAACATAAAGTTCTGTTGTGAAAGAAACAAAGTATTTTCCTGTTCTTCTTTTTGAAAATCATCTGTTAAGAAAAACGTTGTCGCTTTTTCTTCATTATTTATTTGGGATTGAGATTGTGTTGATTTATTGACATGATTCATAATTGTAAAATAATTTTGCGCAACAAATGTCAATGCACCAGCGGTATATCCAATGATTGCCAACAAGGATATTTTTTTCACATACCAGATAAAATCAATTTTTTCCAACCCCATAGCGGCTACACCTGCTGCCGACCCAATAATTAAAATACTTCCTCCCGTACCTGCACAATAGGCAAGAAATTCCCAAAAATAATGATCCGCTTCAAAAGTATACATTCCCATTGCTCCCGCAACCAAAGGAACATTATCTACAATAGAAGATAAAAATCCGATAATGTAACTGATAACAAAATATTTTTCGGGTTCTTCCAAAGGAATATTATTGAGCGATCCAGACAATAACGTTAAATGTCCGCAAACCTCTAAAGCAGCAACTGCCAACAAAATACCTAAAAAGAAAAGAATACTTGGCAAATCTATTTTAGAAAGTATAGTCGTAACAGCTAATCTGTTATTATCTCTTTCGGGGTGTTTGCGTTTTAATATTTCGGTGAGTACCCACAAAGCCCCCAACCCAAACAACATTCCCAAATAAGGCGGTAAATGAGTAATAGATTTAAAAACAGGAACAAATAACAATGCCCCGACTCCCGCACAAAGAATAAGTAAACGTTCATTGTAGGATGTAAGAATAGTTTCAGGCGAATGGGTCTGCGTATCCTGCGGACGTGAAAACTTGCCTTTCATACGGAACGAAAGAATAATCAACGGAACAATTATAGAAATGAAACTTGCCAAAAATGTTTTCAAAATAATATTTACCGCAGTAACTTTTCCCTTTACCCACAACATAATAGTAGTAACATCGCCGATAGGAGACCATGCTCCACCTGCATTAGCCGCCAAAACTATCATACTTGCAAAAAACCATCGTTCCCGTTTATCATCAACTAATTTTCGTAAGAGCGTAACCATTACAATGGTCGTTGTCATATTATCCAATACGGCTGACATGAAAAACGACAAAATAGAAATAATCCACAAAAAAGAAACTCTGCTGCTTGTTTTTATCTTGTCCGTAATGATCTTAAAACCACCATACGTATCTATTAATTCAACAATGGTCATTGCGCCCATCAGGAAGAATAAAATTTCGGATATTTCTCCCAAATGCGTAAGCAATTCATGTTCTAAAATCCACGATATAAACTTGGGTTGAGCCTCTCCATCAAACAAAGACCCCATCTTGGTAAATAACTCTTTTATCTCAAGATTGAAAATTGCACTTTCTCCACCCAATGCTATCAATGTCCATAATACAACTCCCAACAACAAGGCTGACGCCGTTTTATTTATTTTCAATGGATGCTCAAGTGCAATACATCCATAACCTATTACAAACAAAATAACGATGATATAAAAAATCGGACTCATGAAATATAAATTTTATTGATATCTATTTACAAAATATTTGAAAGCCGCAAAGGTACTAAATATTTGCTTTTATTTTCCTGTTCGCTGCATTTTTTTATCCACAGCCTTAACAAGCCATGTTCAAACATATTGCTATCTTGACTTTGACACTTTAAAGTTTGTTGATTTATAGTTTACTGTAAATAAATGACATATAATTATTTTCATCACCGAAATGGGAGATGAAAACAAAAAAAAAGAGTATTCTCATAACATGTTTGTATGTCAAAAGAAAAATCGGTCAGGGAGCACGAGTGTTATTGTCATAGATGAAAGCAACTATCATTTCCGTGAACCAAAACCATAGGTATTAGATAGTCGAGCATAGATGTTAAAAAAATCCTTCAATGAGGTAATTTTATATTTATTATTTTCCAACCCCATTCGTTTTTTTTCTTATTGAAAGATTTTATTGCCTTGCCAACAATGGGAATTCCATCTGTTAGTTTGTATTTTGAAATAAATTCAGAAGAAACAAAAATATCATCAATAAAGCCGAAAGTATTATTTTTGTGAATTTTAATTCTTTCATCAAACTCTTTGATAAATCGCTGTTTTAATTCAGGGATATCGAAAGGTTTGATAGTCGCTATTGAATATGATCCATTGATATCTTTTTTTAAGAAACGAACTTTCAAAGTATCTCCAATTTGAACGGATTTTAAAAATCGATCATATTTGAAATATCCTGTTTTTTGTTCAGAAGAAATAAAAATAATTATTTTCTTATTTGAATTTACAAATTCAACAATTATTGATTCCTCTGGGATATCGTTGAAAAGGATTTCATCAGCAACAGGACTATATTGTTTGTAAATGCTCCGATTGTTATCATTCTCACTAGCTGAAGAATACCAATCTTGTAATGTCCAATCGTTTATTTTTGGAGGGATTGCCCAATTTTTTTTGTTTCGAATCTCAATTATTTTTGCGATTTCTGTTTTAGCTTCATCCCACATTTCTTTTTTTAAGAAGTACGGAACTATTTTTGCTCTTAACTTTACCAGCATTTCTTCGGGCGCAAAACACGACAATCCTCTACAATAGCAGGCGAATACTTTTTTTTCATCATTCGGAAATGCTGCTGCCAAAACTTCCCACACCCAAAAATCATTAGATTTACGCTTGGCAAAAGGAAGTAAAGCAGATAACATATTATTCCTGTCCCCCAATGCTAATAACAATTTCGCTTTATAATAAGATAGATACAGATATTCAGGATGTTGTTCTTCTATCAAACTTAATTTAGGTAAAAAGGATTCTGCTTTTTCACGATTGAAATATATTTCCCCTGTTGATAGTTGACAAGGTAATAAATTCTTGGCGTATGAGATGTAGGCTCGTTCTACAAGTGAGATTAGTTCTTGTCCATTTTGTGAAATTACTTTTGCATAGTCTTCTTGCATAAAATTGTCAAAACCCCACCAATCAGCTAATTCTAAATATTTTAAAGCATTATCTTTATATGATTTATAGAATAAATTAAATAATGCGGAATAGACTTTTGATGGTTTTGTCAGGTGTAATTCTTTGGCAAAAGAAAAGAGAGTATCTAATTTTTCTTCATCAATATTTTTCAATCTCAATATAGCATATCCCATTTTAATAATCTGCCATACTATACTTTCGTAGAGCATTTTTTCTTCTTCCGATAATGAAAGATTTATTATCTTGTTTATATTCAATGAAAAAATAGTAAAATTTTCTGGCAATATATTTTGTTTGGCAAAAGCATAATATACCCAACTGATATTTCTTTTTGCCCAAATATTTTCTGGCGAATTATTTAACTCTGTGAGCGCCATTGCAAGGGCTTCTTCTAAGCGACCTGATTCTCGGAGTTCTCTGATTTCTCTATATGGCATAGCTATTACGATAAGTTGTTTATTAATTGAGTTAGTTTTTCGTCATTTTCTCCACAATCTGATTTAGGCATTGCAGTAGTAAATCCATTGTTCTGATTATAATAAAACTGTATCATTGAAAATCTTCCACTTGTTTTGAAACAATACAAAACAAAATATTTTCCCGGTTCTTCTATTATATTTGTTATCTGAATATCCAATTCACAACAAGCGGCGCTTATTTTTTGAAACAGATTTTGAAATAGTTCATTCGTCGGATGATAATTCATCGGAATTTTCTGTTGAAATGGCTGATTAATTATCTTTTTTAAGTCATTATCGGGTGTATTTTCTTCTGTTACAGGAAGATTATTGAAAATTCCTGCGCTATCATGATATAAATCAATAATTATTTCTTTTTCGTTGAAATCAAATATATATTTTTCAAGATAATCTCTTGAAGTTAAGTTTTTTAATGAATAAGGCGTATCGTTAATCTTTTCAAGAATTTCATAGTACTTTAGTCGTTTTCCAAGATTGGAATTCAGGGAATGATAAGATGTCGAATATAAACTGCTTAATTGATAATAACGATTGTCTGCTCTACATACTGGAGTGATCGCAGAAAAGGTCAAATTGTTAAAAATATTAATATCAGGGATATTTGTAACTAACAGTTCTTTTTTTGCTCGAGTGGTAGCAGTGTAACACCAACGCAAAGCGTTATCATCCAAACCAATTCTGTCCGAATAATCCACATATACAGTATCCCACTCCCCTCCTTGCGATTTGTGGCAAGTGATAGCATAACCATATTTTATCCTCAATGCATTAAAATAACGATCATGTTTTAGCCTCGTTTTGAATTCTGCTGATCCTTCTTTGAACGATTCTAAGCCTTGTTCTTTTCTTGTTTTTTGTTCATTGTTAAAACGAATACAAAAATCAATATACAAAGCTTTCATTTCAATGACAGATAAATCCCGATCTGGAGAATTTAGTAAAGAATCAATAATTTTGCATGAGATATTTTCACCGAAATGAGGAAATTTTAAAACAATATTTCTAAAAGTCAAGGGAATATTTTTTTTGGTTCCATTGATGGAAACAGAAATTATTTTTGTTTCAGTAGTATCGTCTGCTTCAATAATTTTTGCCATATCGCCATTAAATATGGCAATAGCGTATGAATGATAATTATTTTTGTTAATCAAAACAACATCACCTGCAACAATATCTTTATTGACCGGAAAGATTTTATATCGTACAGCTTGATTATAATCTTTTGTTTGAACATTGGAGAAGGCAATAATTACGCCATTACCAACTTCAGGCAAAGGAAATCGGCTTACATAATCCAATACGATTTGTTCTACCTCTATATTTTTAACATCTTTATCATTTGTTTTTATTCTGAATGTATTTCGGCTTGAACGAGGAAGATTTAATAGTTTCCTGATAGTATTTGCATTTTGTAAAATTCCACTATCTTCCAATTGCCTGTGAATAGTTTGTAATTCAACCGTTTCTACTTTCAAGTCTTTTTCTCGAAAATATTCTTCGCTTAGCGCTCTTGAAATATTATCGGTAACAGGAGGCAACTGTGCATCATCTCCCACGAAAATTAATTTTGACAAAGGATTAGACAAATTTACGTAAGTAATTAAATCACTCAACAATTTACCTGATCCAAAAGTAAATAGTTCATGATTAGTTTCTACATCTGAAATCATAGAAGCCTCATCAATAATGGATATAATGCAATTACCGTTTATGTGCAATGGAAAATAATAATGATAGGATTTTTTGGAAGCGTCATCGTTTTCCACTTCTTTCGCTTCCAATTTATCAAAATTGTAGATTTCACTGTGAATCGTACTTCCATTCCCTATTTTATCCCGAAGAATTTTAGCTGCTCTGCCGGTAGGAGCCATCAGAGTAAATAGTTTTTTTTCTTGTTTCAAATGATCAACAAGTGTTCGAATCAAGGTGGTTTTTCCTGAACCTGCAGCGCCTTTCAAAATAAAAACCTGCTTGTCACTTTTGAGAAAGATTTGAAGTTTCTGTAAGGCGGATTGCTGATCTCGTGTTAAATTGAATTTCTGTTCCATAATGTTTTATTAGCTCTATAATGAATAGAGAGGGTAATCAAAGTTGAGTTTAGCTGAAATAAAGTAAATCATGTTGATAAAATTTTTAACATTTCTATATCCTCTTGCCCGTCTTTTAGCGAGTTGAATTTTAGCATTAATTCCTTCAAGAATTCCATTAGAAACTTTATTATCGAAATAAGCAATAATCCCACTCCAATGAGTTTTAATCATGTTTACAAATTTGGTAAAAGGTAGAATAGAAGCATCCAAAGCCTGTTCACACCAAAACCATAAATACCCTTTTGCTTCTTCAGGGTCTTTTATCTCGAAAACGTCCATGAATAATTGTCTAAGTCTGTATGCCTCTCCTAATTTTGGATATAAAGGAAGAAGGGCATC
>JAIROC010000159.1 GCA_031257735.1 Bacteroidales bacterium
CTTTTAGTTTACTATTATAGTTGTACGGAAAACGATGATGTGAAAACTTTTTTTCATATATATACACTGAGTCTTGATTTTGAGAATGAAAATATGTTATGGCAGGAAGAAAGTAAACCGAATATGATACGTAAAGGGTATGAAAACTGTTATGCAACTACTTATACAAAAGATGGATATTTGTATGTATGGGATTCCAATGAGAAAGATGGGACGGTTTTTTGTATGAACGAAAAATTCGAAAAAGTGTCAGCATATCAATTATATCTTGGAAAATACACTAATTATAATAGAAAAGGAGGAGAAAGGCTTGAAATCCAATCTTTACAGGAAACCGACAGGTTTTTGTTTGTATTTGGAACATTAGTTGAAAAACGACATGCCAGGAGCATCTTATATGATAAAACAACAGGTGAGAGTAAAAATATTATATTTAATCTCGAATTTAACGATTTGGGATTTCATAATGATATTGACGGTAGCATTCCATTTTGTCCGGACGGAGTCGTTTCTCAAAATGTATTATATGATTATATAACTCCGAGTCGGTTAAAATGGTTGATGGCAAAACCTTATTATAAGACAATTGAAGTAAAAAATAAGGAAAAACATCAGGCAATAAAAGACTATTTGGATTCCGCCGAAGATGATGATAATCCGATTATCTTTATCGCTACCATGAAAACCGAATAATGAATAAAATATTTATAATCTTGTTATACATATCGTTTATGTCGTGTAAACAGCAGGATGCAGACTTGATAAAAGTTAACATAGTTGATGGGATACGGCATAGCATAAAAATGCCGTTGAGCGTCGTTGCCGATGACATTTTATTCATACCGCTTGAGACGCAACATGAATGTATTGTTGGAAGAATTACGGAAATACTTTTTTTCGCTGATTATATAATTGTGATAGATGATTTGCCTCAGATATTACTTTTTGATAAAATAGGAAAATTTGTTCGCAAAATTGGAAATAAAAACGAGTTTCTATCTTTATATTCTCCGATTGCAATAAATGGGAAACTATATGTATGGGATATTCATTTAAATGCAACATTATGTTACAATTTGCAGATGGAAGAATGTGTAATATCTCAAAAACATAAATTTATTCCCAGCACTTTGAAACTTTTTAATGATTCTCTTTTAGTTTATTATTGCAGTATGCCTCCATATCCTGGAGTTGCGTTTTCCCGCCTTCATTTTTTTAGTCTTGATTTTGAAAAATCCGACAGTATATGGTATGATACAGAATATTCTGCGTTGAAGAGAGAATTTTTCGATGAAGGTAGAGTTAATACATATATGAAAAATGGGAACATGTATATATGGGACTCAAATTTAGATACTGTTTTTTACTTGAATAAGCATCTTGAAAGGAACCCGGGGTATCAACTTTTTCTTGGGAGACATGCTTTGTCTGAAGATAATAAATATAACATTCATTATGTTGATTATATGAAAGATGATGAATTTATGATAACAAAAGTAATGGAAACGGATAAATTCTTTTTTATTGAGGGTTTGTTTGGCAGGCGTTATGCTAAAAGAATTATGTATGATAAAGCGACGAAAAAAAGCAGAGATATTATCTTTAATCTGGACTTGCATGACGCAGGTTTTCATAATGATATTGATGGCAGTATTCCATTCTGGCCCAAAGGATATGTTTCACAAAATGTATTGTACGATTATATCAGCCCATTTGAGTTGAAGCGCCTTATGAATGACCCTTATTACAAGACAATAGAGTTTAGAGACAAAGCGAAAAACGAAGCGATAAGAAACTTTTTGGCTTCTGCAAAAATCACCGACAATCCCATTATTTTTTTAGCAACTATCAAAAATGAATAAGATAATATTTCTATTTTGCATTGTATTATGCTTTGGCTGTGGGAATAATAAGACAAACATTCCTCAGCAACAAACCAATATAAAAGACATTAAAAATCAAGTTTTTGTCACATTAGACAATGACAGTGTGAAATTATCCGACATCGTTACACACAAACATTTGGTTTTCAGATATTCCGTTCTTGACTGTAAATCCTGTATCGACAGTTTGTTTTATTTCCTCAAGATGTATGAAGATAAAATAGGGCGAGATAATATTCTGTTACTTACGTATTATAACAATTTAAGGGATTTTGTCGTGAATGCCAGATTAAATAAAATACATTATAGAATTTTACAAATCCCTGAAAACCGATTGTTTATCAAAGAAGACGAATCACGTATTCCATATTTTTTTAATATTGACCGGAATATGAACCCCGTTAATTTTTTCTTTATAACAAATATCAATAAACAAAAATATGAGGTCATAAATTATTTGTCAAGCCAGCAAATGTATTGAAAACTATTTAAAACAAGTTGAATGAAATTTAATAAAAAATCGGAAATCAAACAATTATATATTTGGATAACATTAGGAATAATCGTGCTTGCAGTTTACATACCTGTATTGTCTAATGCTTTTTTACTGTTTTGGAATGACAACTGGATGGTTATGAACAGTTATACATTCGACGGATTTACGCCTGACAACCTCAGAAAAATTCTTACCGATCCGTATAATGGACAATACTCCCCTGTAAATCAAATATATTATCTTCTTTTGTATTCTGTTTCGGGTTTAGATTCTTTTACTTTCCATTTGGGGTCTTTACTGTTACATTTCGCCAATGTAATGCTTGTATATCATTTATTATTCAAGATACTTATGCTATCAAGTAATTTTAATGGAAAGGAAAGCAATTGTCTGGCATTTTTTACAGCATTGCTGTTTGCAATATATCCGCTCAATGCAGAATCCGTGTCATGGATTAGCGCATCGAAGGTTCTTTTATTTACTCTTTTCTATTTGTTGTCATTATTGGCATATATTCAATACGTTAGTAGAAAAAAGCTGAAATATTATTTTTTTTCGATATGCTTTTTTATTCTTTCTTTTGGGTCTAAAGAACAGGCAATAACTGTAATTTTCAGCGTAATACTGTTAGATTATGTTCTTCGTCGAAATTTAAAAGACAAAAGAGTATGGATAGAAAAAGTTCCCTTTGCTTTACTGTCTATTTTATTTCTCGCTATTACACTGTGTATGCAGGGAGACGTCTTCTCAGATACAGGCGGTTCATATTCATTTTTCGAGAGGTTTGTGTTAATATTTTATTCGTTCATGGAATATATCACAAAATGCATATTCCCAATAGATATCCCATTTTTATATCCCTATCAAACAGGTGGAACTGTTCCGGCGTATTTTTGGGCATATCCGGTAATTGTTATTATTTTCCTTATTTTATTTTTTACTGAATTTAAAATAAAAAAACACAGGCATCTCTATTTTGTCTTATTGTTCTTCGTTATCAATTTAGGTATAAATTCACTTCCACGATTTAATGTTTTGGCTGATTGTCATATCTATATAACTATCCCAGCTGTTTTTCTCTTTACTGGTATATTCTTCCTGAACATAATAAAGAAATATCGCAAATACAGGATTTTATTATTTGCGGGGTTAATGACATATATCATTATATTAGGAATATATTCCCATCAACAAACAAAAACATGGCGCGACTCGGACAGTTTGAAAAACACACTGCAAATATACCAGATAAATAAATATTATGACAGATAATTAATACTTCCGAACCTCGATTTTGATGTTAAAAGCCTCAATTTTGACCTTTAGAAGTATTAAATAATGCCAAAATGACATTATGAAATACTTCCGAACTTCAATTTTGATGTTAAAAGATTCGAATTTGACTTTTAGAAGTATTCAATAATGTCAAAATGACAGGAAAAGTATCTTCGGAAGTATTTCATCGAGTGTTTTTAGTTCTTCGTCGAGTGTTTTTACATGAAAAACGAGCTTCGGAAGGTGTTTATCGAGCCTTCTTAGTATTATTGACGTCTTTTTTAGGTCGTCATCAATCTTTTTCAGGTCAAACTTCGACTTATGATGTTTGATTTGTACCTTTTTTCGGTCTTCCGAGTACGAAACGTTTCTTCAATTCATCAAACAGAGGTTGAGCGCCGGATATATTGTCGCGTGTCGCCTGTTTTACAGAGTTGTAAAAACTCAAAGCCTGTGCATAAGCCTCACTTCCGGCAAGCATGGCGGTGTCATCGATTTTGCGGGAAAACTGTTGCAACCGATTATTCAGCACACGCAGATTAACGGCGTTTGTAAGGTCAATATTCAGGTCGTCGATGTTAAGATACGAAGGACAAAACTTTGGATTGGCTGCTGCCAGTTCCTTTGTTTTCTCTACGAATGCCAGCGATTTATCTCCCATTTTAAGCATTGTTTGACGAGTGTCCGGCGTTAGCGAGTAAAGAAACGAATCAAGAATTTCCATTGCTTCGTCAACTTTCATCAAAGCCTGTTCGATAACTTCTTTTGGAATACTTTTATTGTGTATATTATCACTCATAATAATTACGAAATTAAAAATGTTACTAAAAATAAAACTGCGCAAAGGTACGGTTTTTTTTTGAAACAACGATATTTTTTCCGTACAGGGTAGTACCTTACAAGTAAATTTCGTGTAATTTTTGGCAAGAGTTATACTGTAAGACATTTCATAACCAAAACCCTCAATCTGCGCAAATCATGATAATCTGCGTTATCTGCGTGCTAAACTTCCGGCTTGTCCGGGTTAGGGCATTCATATCAATAGAATCAATGCAAAAGATATTAACAAATCTTCGTAGGAGATTCATAATTGCGTGATTGTACACAATTAGGGAGCAGTTAATTCTGCAAATTTTGTGAATTTTGTCAAAAAATCGATGTAGTCAAATGCACCCATTTTATTTGTGTGTATGTGTGATTCAAAAATTTCATTTATCTTTGCAGAAAATTTGATTGTTAGTCATTAATGAATTTAAATTGAAAATAGATGAAAACGTATTTGATTTCTCTTTTTTGTTTGTTGTCCGGTTATGCTATTGCACAGGATGTTAAGATTACGCATGGACCATATTTGCAGAAAGTTGGCGAACATGAAGCCACTGTTGTATGGACTACCGACAACTATGCTGTGTCGTGGGTAGAACTCGCGCCGGCTGGTAACGAGAGTTTTTACTTTAAAGAACGTCCGCAATACTATCAGACGAAAGACGGTAATCGCGTAGTGACCAAGTTGCACAAAATCACTATTCAGGGACTTGAACCCGGTACAGAATACCGTTACCGGATATTCTCGAAAGCAGTGATGGTCGAACAGTTGATGTACGGTCATATTGCTTCGTCTAACGTATTTAAGCAACAACCATTACGTTTCACTACTTTGGATTCCGGTAAACCCGAAATCTCATTTGTTGTGTTTAACGACATACATGGCAGAATTGACGACCTGAAAGCTTTAAGTAACAATGTAAAATACGGTACGACCGATTTGGTGATTTTCAACGGCGATATGATTGATGATATTCAGGATGAACAGCAGTTTTTCTCCGCTTTCATGGACGAATCCGTAAAACTGTTTGCTTCCGAAATCCCTGTGTTTTATGCCCGCGGCAATCACGAAACACGAGGGTTTTTCAGCCAGTATTTTTCCGATTATTTCCCCTCGAACAGCGGGAAATTATATTATGCTTTCCAGCATGGACCCGTTCATTTCCTTGTGCTGGACGGCGGCGAAGACAAGCCGGATTCCGATATCGAATATTTCGGACTGGCGCAATTTGACGCTTACCGTTCCGAACAGCAGGAATGGCTGAAAAAAGAACTGCAAAGCGAATCTTTTCGGACTGCCCCCTACAAAGTGGTAATCATACATATCCCGCCGGAAGACTCGGACTGGCACGGCGCTTTAGATCTGTATAAGAAATTCCTCCCTCTGCTGAATAACGCCGGTATTACTGTTATGTTCTGCGGACATCTGCACCGATATCTATACATTGAACCCAAAGCCGGTTTACACGATTTTCCTATCCTGATTAACGACGCGAATACTTTGCTGGAAGTCAATGCGACCCAATCCGAAATGTCCGTCAAACGGAAAGACGTATCAGGCAAAAAATTGAATGAATTGACATATCACTCTGTAAAGAAATAAGAAAACAGATTTGTGTCTCGATACCTAACCCGAATTTAGCACGCAGATGACACGGATTATCATGATTTGCGCAGATTGAAAGTTTTGGTTATATGATTATAATTCAGTGTAATTCTTGCCAAAAATTTATTCATATCGAAGAAACTGTCGTCGACAGAGACCGAAGGTCTCAATATGAATAACCTCCAATGAAGCGAAGCGATTGGAGGGAGGAGAAGGGGGCTGCGCAAATCATGATAATCCGTGTCATCTGCGTGCTAAACTTCCGGTTCTACGTAATTGTTTATTCGCATATTATTACTTAATTGCATTTTAATTCATTTCATGCTTCGGGAATATTCCCGAAGCGTGTTTCGTGTTCATTTCATGCTTCGGAAATATTCCCGAAGCGTGTTTTCTGTTCATTTCATGCTTCGGGAATATTCCCGAAGCGTGTTTTCTGTTCATTTCATGTTTCGGGAATATTCCCGAAGCGTGTTTCGTGTTCATTTCATGCTTCGGGACTATTCCCGAAGCGTGTTTCGGGGGCTGTTCATGCTTCGGGA
>JAIROC010000221.1 GCA_031257735.1 Bacteroidales bacterium
TATTTTGAAAGAACTTATCGAAATTCACAGCTTTGATAGTTCTACGATTTAGATAGGGGAAGAGGAAGTAAATGCAGACAAAAGGTTTATCAGAGAAAGAACGGGAATTCTTGATGGAGCGCTTGGCAAACGGTACGAGTATCCCCGATGATTTTAAGGAAAAATTATTTCCCGCCGCGCAAAAGGAGTATGAATTACGTTATGCCGGTAAAATGCGTAAGGAAGATTTACTCTCTGACCAAGACGGGACTTTTGCCGTTCCGTTACAGACAGAGAAAATTTACAACGGAACGCGCAAAAAATTTAAAGATGATTGGCGAAATATGATCGTTTTTGGGGACAACCTTCAATTTTTGAAAACGATTTATAAAAATGAAGACGCCTTGATAAAGGATAAGGTAAAAGGCAAAGTAAAGTTAATCTATATAGATCCGCCGTTTGGCGCTGATTCTGATTTTGAAGGCAGTGCGGGACAAAAGGCATATACTGATAAAGCGAAAGACGCGGATTTTATCGAATTTATCAGACGCAGGCTAATTGTCGCAAGAGAAGTACTTGCCGAGGATGGTTCTATTTATGTGCATCTGGATTGGAAAAAAGATAGGTATGTGAAAATCATAATGGATGAGGTGTTTGGAGAGAGGAATTTTCGAAATGATATTATTTGGTGTTATAGAGAACGTGAAGCGAGCAAAGAATTTTATAACAGAAAACACGACACTATATTTTTTTATGTAAAATCTCAAAATTATATATTTAATCCCGATAGTATACGCGAACATTATTCCGAAGTTACAATAAGAAAATTTAAATATTTAGATTCAGATGGCAGAAAATATAGATTGCGTTATAAAGACGGGAGAAACGATCCGCCTGAAGAAACAGAAGATACTTATAGACAATATCTTGACGAACAGGAAGGCGCGCTGCCTCGTGACTGGTTTGAACTGCCTATTATCAATCAGGCGTCAAATGAACGTACAGGCTATCCCACACAAAAACCGGAAGCGTTATTGGAAAGAATAATAAAAGCCTCCACAAACGAAGATGATATTGTCCTCGATTTTTTTGCCGGCAGCGGTACTACTGCCGCAGTCGCTGAAAAACTAAACCGCCGTTGGATTATGTGCGATATTGGCAAATATAGTTTTTATACGATTCAAAAACGCATTCTCACTATAGCAGACAGCAAGAGCCTGGAAAACCCAAAAAAGAAATACGGAAAACCAGCCAAAAATTTCGTAACGGTCAATACCGGTGTGTATGACTTGAAGAAAATGCAGGAATTAAACCGCGAAAAATATGTCGAGTTTGTGCTTGGTTTATTCGAGGTCGAGTCAAAGAAATTTACAAGAAGGGGCTTTACTTTTCATGGTGAACGGAAAGACGGGTATCCGGTGATCGTTTGGGAATGGAAAGACAGCCACCATGTAGATATGCCCTTCCTGCAAAGCCTGCATGATACGCTTGGGAAAAGCGCCGGGAAAAGAATATACATAATTGCGCCCATAAATGCGGTTGACTTTGTCGGGGATTATGAAGAAATAGGAGACACACGGTATTACTTTCTAAAAATACCCTATCAAATAATCAGAGAACTACATGCGGCGGAATTTGAAAAAATCAGACAACCGCGCAGCAAGTCAAACATTAACGATTTGGATAACGCCGTAGGGTTTTACTTCGGCCTGCCACCGGATGTTAAACACTGTTTTAAGAAAGGAAAACTTACCATTAAAGAGTTTCGTTCAAATTTCAAGGATGAGGAAAAAGGCCGGGCATTTGACAATTTTGAAAGTCTCAGCATGGTAATTATTGACAGCCATTATGACGGCGAAAACTTTGTCATGTCTCAGTGTGTCTTTAGTGATGAAATCGAAAGGATTGACGAGTCGCTTCAAATAACAATTGAAAATCATGGCGATATGATGTGCATCATTTACATTGATATTTTTGGCAACGAAGCAAGGGAAGTGATCAAGATAAAATGACCGGCAAAAAAATCTTCAATACACAGGATTTAATTCTTCGCGTTAATACTAAGGCGTATGACGCGATTAGATATCCCCTGGACGACTGGGAGAGATTTTTAGATGTTCTCTGCTCAACAAGGAATTATCAAAAAGAGGCAATTAAAACGGCTATTCATTATCTTGTCTCGGATAAATACCAACGCATTGAAGATCTCGTAAGCGAGAATTATCGTCAGAATATTCATCTTCAGGAACGCTACCGGGAAGAAAAAGACTATGTTTCAAAGCTACAGCTTCCGGGAAAGCAATCCGCCTGTATTGATTTGGCGACAGGGACCGGTAAAAGTTATGTAATGTACGGTATCGCCCAAATAGCGCCGGGCTGGGGCTTGTCGATAAAGTTTTGGTTCTTGGACCGCCGAGCCTGACAATTGAAAAAGAATTGACAAAAAAGTTTGTCTCGCTCTCTTCAAATTCGATCCTAAAAAACGCTATCCCAGAGTCTTCAAAATGTTCAAATCCGTCAATAATAAACGCTGACCAAACCATCAAAGATTATTGTATTTGTATTGAAAATATAAACGCCGTATATTCAAAGACAAGCTCATCAATTTTTGACAGTCTCGGATTGGGCGGAGGGGTGCGGTGTTTAGCGCTTAATGACGAGATTCATCATGCCTACAATAAGGTTGAAGGCAATACAAATGCCGGAAAAAGCATTAAAAAATGGAAAGAGTTTTTATTGGATTCAATATATGCGTTTAGATATATTCTTGGTTTTACCGGAACGGCATATATAGATAACGATTATTTTAATGATGTTATTTATCGTTTTTCTCTACGGTCTGCCATAGAGAACAATTTTGTAAAAAATGTCAATTATGTAGTTGAAAATGAAGATTATAATGAGCATAAAAAGTTTCAAAAAATATTGCAAAACCATAAAAGAAATAAAGACACCTATTCAAACATAAAACCGCTGACAATTATGGTTACAAAGGATATAAGGACAGCAAAACAATTAAAAACGCAT
>JAIROC010000228.1 GCA_031257735.1 Bacteroidales bacterium
TCGAATGCGGGCTTTTTCACAAAGGATACGTGGAAAGCCGAATTTACCGAAGGGACTTACGAAGAAGGCGATATTGTCCTTAGCGGCAGATACACATTCAACGTCTTTGAGGGCAGCGATTTCGAGGATGTATTATATTGGATGAACACAAAAACGTTTTTAATATGCGGTTTTACAACATCATTGTGTATCAGGAAGACAGTCGATGCGGCACGAAAGAAAGGCTATAATTTTATCATCGTAAACGATTGCAGCGCAACGTTTACCGGTTGTCTGCAAAAACAGTTCGACCGAAAATTCAGGGATAACATCACGGACAGCCATAACGTCATAGAAGGATTAAACGCTATCACATTATGAAACAGTTTACTCAATTTACCAAAACAGATTTTTTCCGGCTAATGCAGGGAGAAGACACAACAAATATCCGTTCGACGACCCTGGAAAAAGCATACGATGAGTTTGCCGGTGTTGTGTTTAAAGAAAGCGCCCTCGCCACGGATATGGATGTATTTCATCAGGCTCTGTGTTATGCACAGGTTGAACTCACAAGTTTGCAAAATCACAAAACCGGTGAAATAGAAAAAAAATGCCTCCCGTTCTTTGTATTTAGAGAAAGCAGTCTGGTTGCTTAAAACGCAGATTGAGTTTGTCAAATGGAAGATAAAACAAACCATTCCGGCACGCAGACAACTGAAATGGGTGGGAGAAATGATAGAATTGGTCGAACTTGTCTATGCCCTGCATGCAATGGGACGGTTCGGCGACATCTCTATAAAAAAACTGTTCGATGTAATATGCGAAATGTTCGACTGTAAAATAAAAAACTTCTACCACCTGTTTTGGGACATCAGGAACCGGACAAAAGGCGATAGAGCGGTCTTTATCGACAAAATGAAAGAAGCACTGATACAGAAAATGGAAGAAGCAGACAATAGAAAATATTAAATCCTCATAGTCTGATATTTATACTTAGACGACAAGCCTGATATTTACAAAAATATCAGGCTTGCTTCTTTGATATAAGTCCATTTTCAAATTGACAAAATAGCGACAATTTTTCCAATTTGCCGTGCCGGGAATGAGAATATTACTTATCGACTAAATGCAGATCATCAAGAAGATATCATTTTGCCTGTTTTCCGCCTGATTTCAAATGGTCTTTAATGAATATTAATACTTCTGATTCCAGATAATACAGTTTTTGACTTATCTTTCTGTAAGGCAATAAACCGGAAGAACGAAAACGCTGTAAAGTACGCTTACTTATGTTGAACATAAAACACAAATCCTGATTGTCATATAACCGTTCCCCGTTAATCGTATGCCGAGTTTTCTCTTTTCCGCTGATTCTATTTTCTATACTTTCCAGCTTTTCCCAAATACGTTCCATCCACGCATCAAAATTTTCTTTATCTATATACATATCTTTAATTTTTAAATGTTTCCAATAATAAAATAGTTCATGTTTGACAGGTCTTTCATAATGATTTTCCTGTCTCGCATGAACTTGATATAGCTTTTGGCTGTACGTTCCTTTACCTCCAGAATATCCTGTATTTGTTCGCATAAAGCAACGTATGTATAATGCTCTGCCTCGTTGAAAATAACTCGTGCTACGCTTGCCAATTCTGTCTCCTTACGCTTTTCTTTTTCGGCTTTGGATTTTTCTCCGATAAAAACGTGCATCGCTTTTTCCCTGTCCCAGGTAAATTGAACAAGCGGAACATCCAACGGACTGCCATCACGCACTTTAAGGGCTTTAACAACCGAAATTTGCGGTTCTTCATCTTTTTCAATAGAAAGAATAGCGGCAGCCTTACGCTGTAATTCGCTGCCCAGATGTCCACGCAGTTTCATTCCATTGGGCACAAAGTGCAGCACACAAATAATACAGGTCTTGTAAATCCCTGCCAAACGGTAGAGTTCGTCAATAACGCCAACACTTTCGGCTTCGTCGTTGGCGCAGCGCACCAAATCGGCAATACCGTCAATGATAACAAAATGTATGCCATTATATTGATAATAAAACCTGTCCATACTTTGAACAATTGCCTGCATACGGTCTTTACGGGAAATACTTGTCAAACAGTACGCCTTAAAATAATGAGGCATGGTTTTCGACTTGCCACGCTTCAAAATACTTGCGATATTCTTATAAAGCTGCATTTCCGACTGTTCTGTATCATACAGCAAAATAGCTTTTTCGCTTTTGTTCGCCTGAATAATTGTCCCCAGTGTATCAACCGTGTCCAATTTCCGAATTGCTCCTGCAATCAAACTGCCGACATAATTGCTTTTTCCCGTACCCTCGCCGCCTGTAATACCAAACAGGTTGCCCTGTGTTCCGAGAGGAACATCATTGATAGAAATAATCTTTTCCGATTGAATGGGAGGATTGGAAAAGTCAACCTCGCATGGTTTTAATATTGCCATAGTCTCTGAATATAAATTGTCCAAAAAATCAATAAAAAGTCGAATAAAATTTTCACGTGTATTCCCAAGTTTAAAATAGTCGGATATATCTTTTTCCTGTTTCGTTCCCAAAAGAGGCAGAATGAGCCTTTTTACGCCCAAATTCGAGAGTTCCCGTTCATGCCTGAAAGAAGCCTCCAGTCCTGTCTTATCGACGTCATAAAGCAAAATAATATGCTTAAAACGATACGACAGTTTTTGTATGATATTTCGAGGAATATTCGACGTTTCGGAGTTGAAACAAATCGCATGACAGCTATGTGAAGCCAAAGATAAAACATCTTTTTCTCCGCCGGTAATAAACAATATATCACCTTTCGCCGGAAGTTGTTCCAGTCCGAAACAATAGTTGTCGCCTAAATTTCCGCCATACAAAAATCGAATTTCCGAAAACGGACGATATATTTTCACATGCCGTTTACCGACATACCCGAAAACAGGTTCGGAATCTGTTGAAATAAAGCAAAAAGGTTTACCCTCGTTACTTTCACTCTTAAATTCTTTCAAAGACGCCACTTTATAGCTCTTCAGTATCCCTGAAGTAATACCATATTGTTGCCAAAAAGACATTTCTTTCGCAGAAAAAGATTGCTGTTCAATAAAATAAGGTTTATTTCTTTTTACAGGTTCAGGTTGTTCAGGTTGTTCCATTGTTTTGACTGATTTTGTTGGAACAGACAAGGTAAAGGAATGATTGTCGTTCTCTAATCCAAGTGATAGTTCCTGATTTATAAGTTCAAGTATTTTCACAAAATCATTAGGAATGTTGCAATGCAAACCTTTCAAATGCCCGACAAAATCAAAACAATCACCACTGTACGCATCATTTCCGAAATCCTTAAAACGATAACAGCCTTTCCTGCGGTCAAAATATATATTACAGGACGCTTTTTTATCTTCATAAAACGGATTCAAAAAGTTACGACCAACGCGCCATTGTCCCGGAATATAGTGTTTAAAAACATCTAAACCATTACTTGTCCTGTTTAATATCTCGTCTTTGTTCAACATATAACTGATGATTTTTGATTAACTCTTCCAAACATTCTTCATTCCGTCGAATAATATGCTCATTCAACAAGCGCTGAATTTCACTGATTTTGTAAAACGTTTTCCCTCGAATCAATGAATAATTTACGGAACCCGAAGCACGTAAACGTTGTAAAGTGCGACTGCTTATCTTGAGAAAAGTACACACTTCATAACTGTCCACCCAGGAATCACCCGGGTTTTCTTTTTCCTGTCGTTCAAGAACAAACTTCGCAATTATGTCGATTTTTGTTATCAACTCTTTGTATGCCAGCGAATCTATTGTTATAACTTCCATATAATTTTATTATCAAAATTTTTGCAAAGTTCGGGAGTTTGGAAAGGGTGATTTCTAAACTTTAGAAAAAAAAGTGTATTTTAGTTCTTTTTATCTTTACTTCAAATTGCTAATGGTTTAAATTACAACATTTTACTGATTGCGAAAAACAGAATTTTTAAGAAAAAGTTCTACATAAAATCTCGAATTTTTAATGCACTGAAAAATAACGACTTAAACAATTATATGCCATTTTTTTGCGTTTTTTATAGAGAAAAACGTGGGAAAAAAAATTTTTGCCTCACGAATATTGCTGAAAATAAGAATATTACACAAAAAGATAATTTGCTCGAAGCACAAAATATATAACTCTAACGATATATGTTATTGATTATTAGAGTCTTCTATTATGCGGGAGAAATTTGTTCGCTAAAGACAGAACTTCGCTTTTTTAGTGCAAGGTGCAAGTATATATGTATATATATAATACCTTGCACCTTGCACTAAACGTAATAATTTGAGATTTAAAAAATTTTGTGTTTCAAAAAAATGTAGTACTTTTGCACCCGGGTTTTACGCAGACAAAGGGTAGTCATATGCAGACAAAATAGACATGCAGTTTCAGCCCCAAATCGTACCCCTCGAGACGAAAACGGAAGCCAACTCGCTGATTTAAAGATGGCTACAAAACCTTGTTAGTTCCTGTGTGTGTGTGTAACAAAAAATTCGATACAATCAAATAAAAGAGCGAAATTCTGTAAAAGTTCTGTCCTGTTCTTTACCGACAGCTTCACATCTTTCGACTTCCTGTTTGGCGCACCGTATGTTCCACAATTTTTAACCATTCTATTTGTATGTCGTTTATCTATTATCTATAATTGTATCAAACTTCTGTTTCTGTTTTCCCGCTCAGGCTTGCTTCTTCTTCTTCTTCCTTGTTTTCGTTATTTACCTGAACTTGCTTCAGCGCGATTTGCGTTTTTAGCGCATATTTTATCAACGCTTTTGAAGTGCAAATGTACACGGAATTTCCGAATCTGCAACATCTGTGTAAAAAAAATTTCACGCAACAACCCAAATTCGGACAACAAACTGTTCTCCCCGAAGCTCCCAACACCCTCGACAACTCCGCGTATGTGATTAATACCAAGCTGTGTACCCATAACCGTAGCCACAGTAAAAAAAATCCCGCCACCCCCAAAAAAAAGTTGAAAAAAATTTACAAACACAGTAAAAAAAATGTGAAAACAGACGAAAAAAAGATGCGAAAAGATGAAAAAAAGAGTTTTTTGACCACAAAAGGGGCATGTTTTTTTTGAACCACGAAGGGGCATGTTTTTTTTGAACCACAAAGTTGCACGAAGTTACACAAAGTTTTTTTTTTCAACCACGAAGGTCACGAAGGTGGTGTAGAGACAAGGCATGACTTGTCTCTACGAATGACGAATGAACATTTTGGGTTTATTTCTGGATTGCTTCGTCGCTGCGCTCCTTATAATGACGGATAACCGTACCCTATATAATAAGCGTCATTCCGCTCTTAGTTGCGGTACGAAATGAACACTCGCAATGACGAAAAGCCGCCTTTTTGGACACCACCGGATACAAAGTGGCTGGGC
>JAIROC010000287.1 GCA_031257735.1 Bacteroidales bacterium
GCCGTAAATTTCTATAAGGAAAGAAATTTACGGCTATCCTTATAGAAATTTACGGCAATAAGGAAAGAAATTTACGGCAATAAGGAAAGAAATTTACGGCAATAAGGAAAGAAATTTACGGCAATAAGGAAAGAAATTTACGGCAATAAGGAAAGAAAAAAACAGGAACTTTAATGAGGCGTTTCTTGTTTACCTGATTTCGGGATAAAATTTGTTGAGAGATATTTGTTTTCTACTGATATATAATCCATGGCGGGCTATTCTTAACCCAAACTAAGGTTAATATCGATTTGCATAAATAAAAAAAACCGCCGTTAAGCGGTTTTTTGTGCTTGTTTCACCAAGGATTACTCTGCTGCTGGTGTTTCCACCGGTGTTTCTGCAGGAGTTTCTGCTGGTGTTTCTACTGGAGCTGCTTCTTCTGTTACTACAGGAGCTGCTTCTTCTGTTACTACAGTTGCGTCATCAGCAACTGGTTCTTCTGCGGGTTTACTATTGCAGGAAATGAAAACCATCCCAGCAACTACCAACAATGCAAATAATTTTTTCATACTAGTATTACTTTTTTTGTTATTAATATTTTGAACTATGTATTTTAATTTCGTGCAAAATTATACTTTTATTCATTCACTTGAAAAAAAACGATTAACAATTTTGTCGCTAACCTTATATTTTTTAAACAACTATAGAACAGTATAATATATCCATTTCGAGAAAAGTTATCAACAATAGGGAAGAGGTTTTTTTCTATTTTCTGGAAAAATATCGCATATCTTTTTCCGTGTAATAGGAAAAAAAAGAAAAAAATCGAATCAACTGACCCCTAAAAATGGATAAAATGCGAACAACAATTATGATAAAGATTGATTTATTTCGGAAGCCTGTTTCAATATTTCATTATATTCTTCAGGGGTAAGGTCTCCAAAGAAATAATGAATAGGATTTACTTTCTCGCCATTTTTAATTACTTCATAATGCAAATGCACTCCAACGGATAAACCTGTATTTCCCATAAAGCCAATTATTTCTCCTCGTTTTACTCTTTGTCCGCTTCTAACATTTTTTTTCGACAAATGGGCATATAAAGTTTGGTAACCTCGTCCGTGATTGATGGTTACTGTTATTCCGTATCCTGTGCCTTCCGTTTCGGAAGATACTACTCCATCAGCAGTAGCATAGATGGGCGTTCCTTTTTTTCCGATTATATCGACCCCTGTATGACGTCTCAATATTTTGTAAATAGGATGATAACGCATACCAAATCCCGATACAACAGTAGGATTTTTAACAGGAGAAATAGCAGGAATGGAGGCTTGTATCTTTTCCTTTTCCTGCGCTAATTTCCAAAGCTCTTGATAAGAAGAAAGTTGGGTTTGCATACGTTGCGTAAGAATATTTGTTTTTAGTTGTATCTGTTTTAATGCACTTGATTGATTTTTTGACAGGAGTTCTGTATATTGTTCTTCAAGATCATTAAAAAGTAAATTTCGTTTTACAGGTTCAGCTTCAAGAATAGCTCGATACAGATTATCATCTTTTTCTTCCATATCTCTCAATACATTTGATAATAAATCAACACGTTTTTCAAGGGAAATAATTGTTTGATTATAGGACAGCAATTCCCTTGCAAGACGTTTTTCTTTTGGAGATTCAAAAAACAATGTCCAAATAACGATTACAACTACAGCAAAAGCAACAGCCGCAGCTACGTAGGCAAGTATCATCTTACATAGCTGAAGAGGTGTCGTTTTTGCTTTTTCAAACGATAATGATTTATGATTGAATTTATATTTCACAATATTTTTCTTTCTTAGTTATTAGGGAACGCGATTTCTTAACGCTTATTACCTCACAAAACACGTATTCGTTTACCATCCCGAATAAAATCTGACTTTAAACCATTTAATCTTTTTATACTGTTCACTGTTGTCCTGTATTTTTTAGCAATACCGGAGAGCGTGTCCCCTGAACGAATTTTATAATAGACCGCATTGGCAGGAGCAGGAGAGGCGTCAGATGAATTTCCAGAGCGACGATAATTAAAAGTCTCCTTTGTTATCATTAAGGTATCGGAGATAAGTTTTCCATTTTCAAAATCAATCATATACTCCGGATTAAATGCCGTTCCTTTATATCTGGTTTCAAAATGCAAATGCGGTCCTGTTGAACGTCCCGTACTTCCTACCAATGCAATTAATTCTCCTGCCTTTACTTCCTGGTTTTGTTCTACCAATAACTTGGAACAATGAGCATAAAAAGTTTCCAATCCATTATAATGTCTCACAATGATAACATTTCCATAAGTACGATTACGTTTTGCTATACGAACAATACCGTCAAAAACACAAAAGATACTATCCCCAATCAAATTTTTAGTATCAATTCCATAATGATAACGGTAACGTCTCCATCCGAAACGAGAAAAAACAGGATTAAAATGCGGTAATGTATATACAGTTCCAGCATCTATCAAAGGAAGATATATTGTATCCGACATGGAACTGAAGTCAGTTTTGGGAATATGAATAGAAATAGAATCCCAATTATCAAAAATAGTTTCCAACATTTCATTTGACAGGTGCATTTCATCATAATCATCAATATAGTTTGTCGTATCTTCGTTTTCAAATTCTCCTGTATCTTGAATATCAGAAGTAGATTCATCCAGAAAAAACATGGCTGCTATATCATTAAAATAATAAGGATAATCCTTATATAGATATGAACTGTCATAATTACTTTCTATAATAGTAGGTTCAAATTCTTCTGGTTCACGTCTCATCATTTCTTCTTTTGCCGCTTTTATTGCAAGATATGTCTGCTCTTCTTCTATGATTAATTTTTCGCAAAAATGTTTATAAACAATAGCGTAAGATTTCATCAGGTTATCAACGCCCAATAAAGGTTTCATTACTTCATTATAATAAGGAATAGCTTCTCCATATCTAGCTGTTTGCGTATAAATTTGAGCAATGATAAATTTAATTCGTATATTCATTTGACGAGAAGAGGACATTTGTTTTGCTTTCAATAAATGATTTAAGGCATCTTCATAATCAAAAGTTTTAAGCGACAAATCAGCAGCAATGGTTTCATAACGAATAAGCGCTTTCATATTTGTCGTGTCCAAAGATGTTGCAATGGATTGCAGTATTGATTTTGCTGTATCATACTTATCCATATAAATAGCTGTATGCGCTAACCAAAGGAGGACGTTTGTTGTGTCGGTCATACGTCCATAATTTCTGACTACTGTATCAAACAGTTGATATGCTTTTTGATATTGTTTTTGATACAACAAAGCAATTGCATTCATTGTATAAATTTCAGCAATATCAGGACAATAGGTAATATCTTTTTCTCTTGCATTTATTATTGCCGTTTCAGATGCCGACAAAGCAGCGGAAAGAATATTCCATTGTTTTGTATTTTTAGTAGTATCCCAATCATAGTTATACACGAATAAAACATGTAAATAATTATCGGAATAACTCATATTTATTCTATCAATTGCTCCGAATAAAGATTTGTATCCCGTTTTAAACTTAGAGAAACAAGTATCGACCTGATCTTTTTTTAAATGCGAAACCTCATTATTTGCCGTTAGTTGCACAGATAAACAAATTAAAAGGCTTCCAATAATGTACTTTATTTTTAATCCCATTTCTAACAATAATCAATATACAAAAAAATGAGTTACAAATGTACACGAAAAATTTGGATTATGAGATAAAGTCAGAGAAAAAATATTTTCTTCGCGGAGAGGTCAAAACAAGAAAAAAAAATAATGTGTTTTGTATTAAAAAAAATAGTATCTTTGCACGCTCAAAATAAAAGCCGATTTATTATCCATGAACAGAGAAGGTGAAATATCTGTTTGTA
>JAIROC010000385.1 GCA_031257735.1 Bacteroidales bacterium
AAAACTGCACAGAAAACAGAGAAAACTGCACAGAAAATTATAAATTTAATGTCAGAAAATCCATTTATTACAAAGGTTCAACTTTCAGAAAACATAGGAGTTTCTGTTTCTGCAATAAACCAACAAATTACAAAATTAAAGAAACAAAACTTACTCCGCCGCGAAGGTGCAGATAAAGGCGGAAAATGGGTAGTCATTAAGCAAAAATAGATAGAAAGCGGTAAAACAACAATGTTTTGCCGCTTTTTTTGTTGTCTGTATGTTATTCTTTTTTCGATTTATATGCTGTCTTTTCATTGGATTACGAAAAAAGATATACCTTTGCCGGAAATTGTCAAGGCATTAAATTACATGAGTATGATGTTCATTGAACGAATAAAACAATTAAATAGAAAATAGAAATTATATGCCCGAGCAACAAAATATAGAATACAAATCCTCGTGGCACGAGGAATATTTAGATTGGATTTGCGGCTTCGCCAACGCACAGGGCGGCAAAATCTATATCGGCAAAGATGACGACGGAAATGTGATTGGCATTGACGACTACAAAGATTTGATGGAAAAAATCCCCAACAAAATCAAAAACCTGTTGGGCATTACCACCGAAGTCAATCTGTTGCAGGAAGACGGCAAAGATTACATAGAAATCGTAGTGCAACCTTATTCTGTGCCTATTTCGTTGCGCGGACGGTATTATTACCGTAGCGGCAGCGTAAAACAGGAACTCACAGGTGCAGCCCTCAACGAATTTTTGTTAGAACGTATCGGCAAAAAGTGGGATAGCGTGCCCGTTCCAAATGTTAAAGTGGAAGATTTGAAATCCGAAACGTTTACTTTTTTCAAAGAAAAAGGAATCAAAAGTGGTCGTATTAATGAGGAAAGTCGCAACGACACGCCTTTACACGTGCTTGAAAATCTGAAACTTATTGAGAAAAATTATTTGAACAGAGCCGCCGTGATGCTTTTTCATCCCGACCCGGAAAAATTTGTGTCGGGCGCGTATATCAAAATCGGCTTTTTCCGCACCGACAGTGATTTGCTTTTTCAGGACGAAATACACGGAACACTCTTTGAACAGGTCGAAAAAACGGTTGATTTCTTGCTGACGAAATACACCAAAGCCCTAATTTCATACGAAGGACTTACGCGAGTGGAAACCTGCGAATATCCGAAAGATGCTTTGCGCGAAGCCGTGTTAAATGCTGTTGCACACAAAGACTATACCGGTCCGTATCCTATTCAAATCAGCGTGTATGCCGACAAGATTATGGTGTGGAATTACGGACGACTGCCCGAAAATTGGACAGTCGAAGATTTGCTCGACAAACATTCTTCACAACCGCGCAATCCCGACATCGCAACCGCCTTTTTCCGAAGTGGTTATGTAGAATTGTGGGGGCGTGGTATGGATAAAATGAAAAATCTATGCATTGAAGCCAAAATCCCAGTCCCTCAATTTTCCTGCAAAGGCAACGACTTTTGGGCAGTTTTCCGCAAAGACATTTACAACAAAGAGGATTTGAGTAAGTTGGTATTGAACGACAGGCAGATTGATGCTTTGGTTTATTTCAAATCCAAAGGCGGAATCACGAGTTCGGAATACGCAGAAAAATACAATGTTGCTGATAGAACGGCACGCCGGGATTTGTCCGAGTTGGAAGCAAAGAAATTACTTAAAAAAGAGGGTGATACCAATCATTCTAAATATGTTTTTCCATAAATGTCCGAAGTTTGTCCGAAGTTTGTCCGAAGTGTCCGATGGATGTCCGCAATGTCCGATAAACAACAATGTTTTGCCGCTTTTTTGTTTGTTGTATGTTATTCTTTTTTCGATTTATATGCGTCTTTTTATTGGATTACGAAAAAAGATATACCTTTGCCGGAAATTTACAAGACATTAAGGTTATAAGTTATGATGTTCAATAAAAGAATAAAGCAGTTGCGCGAAGACCTCCAAATACCACAGCGAAAGTTGGCGGTAGCGTTGGATATTGACACCGCCTCGTATTATAAAATTGAGAGAGGCGAACGCCGCGCCCGTAAAGAACATATATCCATTATTGCTGAACACTTGCAAAGCGACAGAGATGAACTTTTAACGCTTTGGCCTGCCGACCAGGTTACTGCAATGGTGGCGGATGAGAAAGAGTTGTCGGATAAGGTGTTGAGGATTGCAAAAAAAGAATGTAAATAAACAATAACTAAAAAACAAATATATTATGGCGATATTTACAAAAAACAAACTTACTCGAATTGCTGATAGCAAAGCGGGTTATACTCAAAAATCGGTTATTTTGAATGAGGCAAGGTCTTTTAGTAATAAGATTTCTGCTAAAACTTCCATTATTCTTTCACACAGCCATCATGATAGCGACTATGTAAAAGATGCTGTTGTATTCTTACGAAAAATGGGGATGGATGTTTATGTTGATTGGATGGATGATAGCATGCCAAAAGAAACAAGTGGCAAAACAGCGGCATTATTGAAGCAAAAAATTAAAGAAAATGACAAATTTGTTTTTCTTGCAACGAACAATTCTATCGAATCGAAGTGGTGTAATTGGGAAATTGGATTTGGCGATTCTCATAAATATATTAACAAAATAGCGCTTTTCCCTTTAAAAGATGATTATATTGATTGGAAAGGCAATGAGTATCTTCAAATCTATCCATATATTACAGAATCTGATTACACAACAGATTATTACAAAGTAGTATTCCCTGATGGGAAAGAAATGAGTTTATTAGAATGGCTAAAACAATAAATACTATGGACGAAGCAAGAAGACAACATTTAGAATTCATTCAGAATGTTATAACTCGAATGAATACAAACTCATTTCAAATTAAAGGAATGACAATCACAATCGTTTCTGCATTGTTAGCAATTTATGCAAGTACAACAAATGTTGTATTTGTCTTTTTGAGTATTGCCCCTACATTGCTCTTTTGGTTTTTGGATTCGTATTATTTACAGCAAGAACGAAAATTTAGGGGCGTGTATAAACAATGTTTGTAGGCTTAAAAATGATGTTGAAATCAAACCGTATGAAATGCCGATACATAAATTTCAAGGTGGTCAATATTGTTTCTGCAAAGTATTCTTTTCAAAAACAATTGCTTGGCTATATGGCACTATTATATTTCTACTTTTAATTGGCGGTTTGATACTGAAATTCAGAGATTGTATAACGATAAATTGCAAGTAATATGGCACACAAAACATTTATTTCGTACAAGTACAGCGAATCGCAACAACTTCGTGATGATATTATTACCGCATTAGGCAAAGATGCTACATATTATCAAGGCGAAACAAGTGATTCGCCCGACTTATCTGATACTTCTACTGAAAATATTAAAAGAAATTTGAAAGATATGATGTATGGAACTTCCGTTACAATTGTTATCATTTCGCCTAATATGAAGAAAAGCAAGTGGATTGATTGGGAAATTGAATACTGTTTGAAAAATATTACTCGGCAAGATAGAACTTCGCAAACGAACGGCGTAGTTGGTGTCGTTATGAAGGTAAATGGCGGGTATGATTGGCTTACGAATCATTATACGAATTGTCACGGCTTACCGTGTATCAATTATAAAAAAGAAAAATTGTATTCTATTACACCAAAATCAATTTAATTCCAATCCTCCAATACAGCATTGTTCTTTGTGTAAAACATTTGATTTTATGAATGGCTCTTATATCACATTTGTTGAGGAAGAAACATTTTTACAAGACCCTCAAAAATATATTGACAATGCTTACGATAAGAGTGAGAATAATGCAAGTGGTTATGATTTAACAAAACAAAGATAGGCATATACATTCACAACATAAATTGTCCGCGAAATGGTAAGTGTGATAAAGGAACAAATCCTTTTGAACAATTTACATTTAACGATGGCACAAAACTATCAAGTGTAGTAAAAT
>JAIROC010000420.1 GCA_031257735.1 Bacteroidales bacterium
AGACTGCTTAAAATCAGAGACAGTATTTTTGGAGTAGAAAATAACACAGAAATACGAGAGAAATTAAATGCTTACGGTTATACATCCGAACGTATAGCCGAGGGAAAGAGATTGTTGGAGACAGTAACCAACATGATGACAACGCAAGTAGAAGAGTATAGCGACCAGTATCTCGCTACCGCTGAATTTGCTAAATCATGGAAAAGAATATATGCTAACTATATGATAACGTTGAAAGTATTACGCGTTGCTTTTACTGATCAACCTGAAATGTTACAACGTTTCAATGCAACAGGTAAACGAAATCGTAGTCTTTCGGGTTGGTTGCGAGACGCTATAATCATGTACACAAATATATTGAACAGTCAGGAAACACTTGATACTATGGCTGAATTTGGATACAGTTTTGAAAAATTGACAAAAGAATTTCAAGCAGTAACCGAAGTAGAACAACTGCATACAAAACAGTTGAACGAAAAAGGTATTGCTCAACAAACTACATTAGATAGAGATGAGGCTTTTGATGAGCTATGTAAATGGTATTCCAAATTTCGCGCAATCGCAAGGATTGCACTGTACGATAAACCGCAATTGTTGGAAGCAATGGGAATAAAGAAGTAATTATGAATTATGAATTATGAATTATAAATTAAAGATGAAGATTATAAATATATTAAACAGGTTATCAATGGCTTTCATTGTTATTGTTTTTTCCTTATCTTTGCATGCACAAGTGAAATATTATGAATGTCTTAATTTATACATAGAAGAAGACTACAAAGAAACCATTATTTGTCTCAACAAATATATTGATAAAAATCCAAAAGATGCGGATGCATTTAATCTACGCGCTAAATGTTATAAATATATCGCTAATTATGCACAGGCTTTTTCAGATATAAATGAAGCAATCAAGCATTACAATAAAAAAGCAATGGCAAGAAAAGAGAACCTATATGCCCAGCGAGGACATTTTTATGCCGATATAGAGAATTACGATGAGGCGATTAAAGATTATACAACAGCGATTAAAATTAATCCTAAAAATACTAACATATTATTTGACCGGGCAAATCTTTATTACAAATTAGAGAATTACTCCGCCTCAGACGCCGACTGGAAACAAGTATTAGAGATTGAAAAAGATAACATTAATGCTTCGATAGGATTAGCAAGAAACATGACGGCAAAAGGTCAAGTTGAAGAAGCAATCAAAGAATTAAACCGATTAGAAAAAATTGACGGTAGAAATCCATATTTATATGAATATCGCGCAGAGGCTTATGAAAAAAAAGAAAACTATCGCAAAGCTATTGATGATGTTATTAGTTGCATGTATTATGAGGGCGTTGATTATTTAAAGGGATTAATCTTAACACGTTACTCTCAACATGAATTTATTTATACGCTTGCCAAAGTAAGCGAAAAAATAATAACAGACAAAGAAGACGAAATAAAATGGCTTAATATACGCACATTACTTTATATAGAGCATGAAATGTATAAAGAAGCTATTAACGATTATAATACTATTGAAAATTTATTGCCCTCACCTGATTTATTTATCTACATGAGACGTGGAATATGCTATGATAAAATCGGTGAATATGACAAAGCTATTGCAGAATACAATAAAGGATTAGAGTTAATGGAAGATATAAGTTTATACTTGCTTAGAGCGGGTGCAGAAAGAGGGAAAGGAGATGATGACGCTTCTATTGCAGATTTAACAAAAGTAATTGAACTTGATCCGATGAGTGATTATGCCTATTGGTACCGCGGGTGGATTAAAGCGTTAAAAAAAGATTTTCAAGGCGCTTTAAGCGATTATACAACGGCTATAGCAATTGATATAGATCATGCATATACATATATGGTACGTGGTACTATTTATCAAAGAGAATTAAATCAATTAGCGTTGGCTAAAAAAGATTTTCAAGCTGTATTAAGATTAGAAAATACTATAGAGAAAAGTGGAAATTGTCGTCAATATGCGCTGTTCTATTTAGACAGTATCAATGAGGCGATTAGCCATCAGGATTCCATATTGAGTAAATATCCTACATCTGGAAATTACTATGACGCCACTTGTTTGTATTCATTAATGAATCGTCCTTCAGAAGCGCTTGCATATCTTGATACGGCTTTAAAAAAAGGATATAAAGATTTTATTCATATAGAGAGAGATACCGATTTGGACAATATCAGAAACCTGCCAGAATTTATTGAACTGCTAAAAAAATGGAAGGATACAACGGAAAAGATTTCAACAGAAACAAATCAAACGACCCAAGAAGTGGAAACAAAAAAATATATTGTCAAACCAAAAGCATTGAAATCAGGAGTATATGAGATACAGTGTACTGTAAATGATTTACCGCTTAAATTCATCTTTGATACAGGAGCTTCAAGTATCACAATATCATCATTAGACGCCGCCTTTATGCTAAAAAATAACTATCTGAACGAGTATGATTTTAGAGATAGACGAAACTATCGTACCGCTTCAGGAGATATTGTTGAAGGAACAATAATACGTTTGCGGAAAATTAAAATCGGTGAATTAGAGTTGAATAATATAGACGCAACTGTTGTTCATAAACAAAATGCACCTCTCCTCTTTGGACAATCAGCGTTGGGAAAATTTGTAAAAGTAACAATAGATAATGAAAATAACGAAATAACATTTGAAAAATAATTAGGATGAGAAAAATAAATTTAATGATAAAATGTCTATACAAGGGCGGACGTAAAACAAAAAAAGAAATGAAAAAAATATTTTTGTTGCTGGTATTGACAATATCTGTTGTATGTGTTAATGCTCAGTATAAGAAAGATGGTACGCCTGATATGAGATATAAGGCAAATAAGACAACGTACGGTAATTCGTATTCTACCCCAAGTAGAAATACTTATGTCAGTGGATATACAAAAAAGAATGGAACTTATGTTCAACCTTATGTCAGGACTAATGCCAATAGTACAAACAGAGATAACTATTCCACGAAAAGTAATTATAATCCCTACAATGGGACAACCGGCACAAAAGCAAAAGATTATTCTTCTGATGCTTTAAAGTATGGCGCAGGAAAAACGATTTACACAGGTCCAAGAGGTGGACAATATTATTACAACAGTAATGGAAATAAAGTTTATGTTCCAAAGCGCTAATTAATTTTATAATATGCTAATAGTCTGGATAACACTATGAAAAAAATAGGAATAATAATTGTAACAGCAGTTTTTTTAATACTGAGTTCTTGCCAATCGGAACAGGAACGCAAAGAAAAAGAGACGTATGACAAATACATAAACAATTCATTGAGTAACGGCGCTACTCCTTATAGCAATTATTATGGAGGTAATGCATCATGTGATAGTTGGGGTTGCTCTGAAATTAGCGTTAAGACGCCCTATAATTCGGATGTTTTAGTAACGATAAAACAAAACGACGAAGTTGTACGGCATGCCTTTATTCGAGCAGGAAGTACCTATACGTTTTCGTTTCCCAATGGGACTTATCAACCCTTTTTCTACTACGGCAAAGGGTGGAATCCAAATAAAGAAATGAAACGCTCCGATGGGTCAGTAATTTTGGGTGGTTTTATCGAAGATGAATCTTTTGGAAAGGATTTTCCACAATATTTGGAAAACCAATCATTATCGTATGAATTGATTTTGCAACCTAACGGTAACTTCAGTACAAAACCAAGTAATCCGGAGGAGGCACTATGAGAAATACGATTAAAATAGTAGAAAAAAATAAAATGATAAAAAAATAAAAAACGATGAAATATAAATGCAACAATCCTGATTGTAATCATACTTGGGCGTCTGACGATAACGCATTTGAATGTCCTAATTGCTCTAGCACTAATTTTACAAAAGTGGACGATGATAATCCTGTAATAAGATTTCTAAAAAATTACTGGTGGCTTGGCGCCATAGTGATTTTGCTGATTCTTATTCTCCGTTTATGTTCTGGTGATGAAGGAACGACAGTACCACGTCCAAAAGTGAATGAAGAGAACTGCTGCCTAACTGTTACCATTCAAGGAAAACACAAAGATGAATACGAAATCGTGCTTCGCAAAGATGGTGCAGAATATGGTAAAAGCCAGAAAAAATCAAAAGTTACCTTTTGTGTTCCGGACACCGGAACTTACACAGTATATATTAGATTTATAGGCAAAGGTAATGTACCAAAAATTAATCAAACTCAATGGCCTGTTCATTTTACTAATCCATGTACTCCTCCTCCAATGCCTAACATTCTTGGTTTTTCCCCTCCCGATAGGCATAAGTTAGGAAAAAAGATTAGTGTTTGCACGGTTACCATAATAATGGATACAAGCGCTGGCGCTGCGCCGTTAAACGAAATCGAATTTTCAAAAGATGGGACAAATTGGCAAGATGCAAATGTTTTTAAAGATATGAAAGCAGGTACATATACTTTCTATGCTCGCAATAAAAGAGATGAATCGCTAATTGACGAAGAGCAGTGGATTTTAAAACCATATGAATCCTGTTCTCCACCTACAAAGGAAGATTTAAACGATATCCTTGAAAAAATTGCAGATTGCGACGATCAGGCTTCAGATAAAATGAAAAAACTTTTATGTAATAATGATAATCTGATAGTAAAAGGCGTGGCTAATATTACCAATATGCAAGAATTGGTCATAGATGCTTGCGCAAGGAGCAAATCATACAAGGTTACACATATTGAGTTAAATTCCGATGGGGATGTTTTATCAATAACCGTAAAATAAAATACAATGAAGAAGAAAAAGTTTTTGTTTTTATTAATGATGTTTTTTTCTGTTTCCGTTTTTGCACAGGATTTCCGTTTTATCTATATACGGTTCGACAATTCGATGGATAAAGATATACTTGTAAAACAAATTATAAAACTAAAATCAGAATGCAATGCCAATAACAGCGCTTTTGTAGTGTTTTACAGCAATGCAGAAAAGATAATGAATGCTGAAAATTGGGATGAAAATGAGTTATTGAGTCTGATATACGAGCAGATGTCTTCAATAGCTATTTCTATTTCCGATGAATTGGATATTATATCTGAATTACTCGAAAAATACCTTGAATCTGAGATAAAAAAAGACACAGACGACTTTCGAGAAATTATTTCAACCCTTGGTTACAAATCCATTTCTTTCGATTCCTTTGTTGGCGATGAATTTTTCGATAATGATTATCAGAATACATTACTTGCACGGATGTTGCTTGCCAACAGTTTAACTCAAGATCAATTTACTGTCGATATTAATTACTACCCTTGTGGAGCAAATTACAGGAACGAAAAAGACGAAAAAAAAGAAAGAAAAAGAACAAAATTTAATTCAATATATACCATTAACAAAGAACCAATAATAATATAATAAAAATACAATGAAAAATATAGCTTATATAACATTGTTGTGCGGATTACTGCACGGAATAGCAACAGCACAAACATTACCTGCAAAATTTCAGGTATATTGTCCGGAATATATAATGAAACCGGAAGGGAATCCGAAAGGGATAATGAAGGGTCAATCATGGCAGAATTGGTGTGTTTCAAAAATTAGAAATAACGATTTTGGGAAAGACACCAAAACGGCATGGACAGTATATAGCGACCGTGCAAATAATCAAACTTACACCTCGTCAAGTTCATCAGCAAGCGCTTATTCAACTTTGGATTTTATGGATAAACTATTTGTGGCGAAGATAGAAAATGGGTATGCATTGGTTTTTACAGACGAATATAAAAACGATAAATATCCGAATATCAATTCCACGGCACAATCAAAAGGGTGGATACCTGTTGAAAATCTACTATTGTGGATAGAATGTCCAAAGACTCAAAGCCAGATTTATCAAAAAGCGCTTATTGTCCATGATCCGACAAAAGGCAATGCTACAGTTGAAAAAAATCCTTTTTATTTGTTAGCGCCTAAACAAAATGCTTCGATTAATCCAAATCAAAGAGCAAAAGATCTTGACATTCTATTTATAATGAAAACGGCTGATGTGGGTGGCGTTCGTTATTATTTATTATCAAAGGAGATGAATTGTGAAAAATATGAGTATGTAATTTATGGGTGGATGTCTGAAGATTATGTTACAGAATGGGATCACCGTTTGTTACTTGAACCAACGTTTGCTTCTCAATCAGTGCGCGATTATCAAAATAGACATATTGGTCCCTCCATTTTTTCAGATATAAATCAAGCGCAAACACTGTATTCAAATGGGCGAATAGACAATCCGTTGTGGAGTTATGATGATTTCAAAAGTGGAGAACGCATGGATTCTTACATAATACGCAACCCGATTATTAGCGAAGCAAGTACAAGTATTTTCAAGGTTGCCGCAATTTCGTCATTGGGGGTAACTAACACAAAAGACAGAGCTGACAACACAAAAGATATTGAAAGGATGAAAGAATTACAAAAAAATATCAATGTAATCTTTGTAATAGACGCCACAAATTCGATGAAAAAATATTATCCATCCGTTGCGAATGCGCTATCGGATATTATGCGGCGTGATTTTTCAACTAATATAAAAGTTGGCGCTGTATTATACAAAGATTATAAAGACCCCGATTGTATCACTTACAAACCTGTTACTTCAGAAATCAATGAAATTATTGGTTTCATTACTACAGCAAATACAGGCAGTATAGCTAAAGAACATCCCGAAGCAATGTTTCTTGGGATTGAAACTGCTTTGGATTTGGGTAAGATGCGTTATAACAAAGATCACGGCAATTTTATAATTCTTATTGGCGATGCAGGTAATCATCGAGATGACCCTCATTACGAAAAAAAATGGCAAGATATTATTCCCAATCTCGCCTCGAAAATGTTCGATAACAAGATTAACTTTTTAGCGTATCAGGTAAATAACTATGCAGGAGATGCTGCTTATAATGATTTTGCAATGCAAGTCGGAAAATTACAGAAAGAATTGGCAAACAAAATTCAATATAGAATTAAAAGCGGGACATTGGAATTTGAACCCAAATCAAACCGTTTCTATTCGCTTACAAGAAAAGGAAAGAGCGATGAAGAACTTCCTGTTTATGATTCATATAAATATGCATCTTCAGGAAAATCGGAAACTACGGAGGATTTGAAAAATATCATTATTGAGAACATTACCGATTTTGAACAGTTTATTATCGACCGTCTGAAACGTTTGGTAGATACTGATTTTGGAACTACTACAGACGGTAATTTGAAAGAAACAAGGTTAAGGGAGATTCTCCGCTTGTATGACTGGTCGGAAAGCCGCATTGAAAATTATATCAAATACTTAAAACAAGACGGTTCTGCAAAATTCTTGGGCTATGCCGCCGAAAAAACAAGCGCTTCTAAATATAAACTGTTTGATTATGTATTGTTTTTTTCTCAAAACGAGCTTGCCGATTTGATTCAGCAATTGGATAAACTCAATTCTCCAAACGTTAGCAGTTCTAAAAAAGCGTTTCAAGACGCGCTTATTTCGATAGGACAGGCAATGATAGGTCAATTCGATGCAACAGATTTTCGTAGTAAGACTATAGAAGAATTGCTTGGGCAAATCTATGGCGTTCCTATTAAAATGGAATCATGTGGAATTAGAATTGATAAAATTGTCAGTATGGAACAATCCGAAGTGGACAACTATATTAGAATGTTCAAAGATAAATTGCAAGGATTAAAAACCATCAAAAATAACTCTTATAATGGTCGTTTCAGAAGTAATGGACTAGCCTATTATTGGATACCTTTCTCTGATATGCCCGGGTTCTGTGAAAGTAAATAAAAAGGAAAATGGACAATAGTTATTTTAAGATAAAAGAATTAGTGTGTTCGTATAATCGTAAAGAAGCTAATCTGAAAGTTGTTTTGCAGATAGACGAACTGTGTATTCCCCGCGGAAATATTGTCTTTATTGTAGGACAGTCCGGTTGCGGGAAAAGCACTATACTCGAAATATTGGGTTTGATGAACAATACCATACTGTCAAACGAAAATACTGTTTTTGAGTTTTCTCCAAGTGAAGAAATTGTTTATGATTACCTGACCATTTGGGAAAAGTCGAACAAATTGATTTCAAAAATTCGGTTGAATTATTTTAGTTTTATTTTTCAGCAAACCAATTTAATGAAAAATTTCAATATCTACGAAAATATAGCTATCGCTAAAATGCTTCAAAATTCAACAGAAATAGAAAGTAAAAGGGCAACAAACAATATTTTAAGAAGCATAGGCTTGGAAGAGTTTGTCATAATGAATAATGGGGCATGGAGCAAAGAGAGCAGAGTATTCAGTAAACCACAGAAAATTTCCGGCGGACAACAGCAACGCATTGCATTTGCAAGAGCCATGGTATCGGATTTTAAAATTCTGTTTTGCGATGAACCCACCGGAAATCTTGACCCCAAAACGGCTGATAACTTGATGAACTATTTGCATGATGAAGTCAAGCAAAAAGAAGACGCCACAGCCGTTATTGTATCGCACGATTTAAAACTTGCCGTGAAATATGGGGACAGAATTATTAAGATATTCAAGCAAAGAGATAATAATAATGAACCATACGGACTTATCAATTCCGACAGCGTATTTGTGAAAGAAAATAAGAATTGGAAAACAAGCAGAAGTACTTTATCGGAGAACGAAATTATAAAAAAATTAGGAGAGGAGAGCAATGAAACTGTATAATAAGCTGTTTATTACAAAGGAATTTAGGTCTATTGTCGGGAAAGGCTGGCAAAATTTTTGGATACTCTTTGCCATATTCCTGTTTACGATATTTGCGCTCGAATTTAGCCGTTCAGGATTGAAATATTTGTCCTATAAAATGAGCGATCCTTTTATAAATTGGATAGAAGTAAAAGAACAGGCGCATTTTGAGTGTTTTATGGAAGATGTAAACCTTCAAAAAGACAGTTTCAATATTTCGACCATAGAGGCGAACAATTATATTTTGGAATATGTCTTCAACCGTGATTACAAGAAAATCCTAGTAGAAGGTCGCACGATTTCGTACGACAGCAGATTATTGGAAAAGATTTTAGACGGCGAAAATGCCGTTGTTGTGCGCGACTTTGAAATTCAACAAAATGATTACGGCTGGATTATAACCAAAGACTTAATGAGTCGTCTCGGCTACGAAGATGAAAACAATTATCCATTGTTTATCAACTATACTTTTCCGGGCGACACTGCTAATATTAAGCGTTTCGGATTGACCGATTATAACGAATATATTGCGGTACCAATTCCAATTACAGCGGTAGTCAACCAATTGCCAGATTTGCTTGACTTTATTACGCCAAGTCATTTCATGGAACAAAATACAGACGGCAGCAAACCTTTTAATATCTCCATGCACGAGGAGTATTTTAGAGAGTTGATTTTGGTTGCAGAAAAAGCGGACGAAGATTTTGAAACCCGTTTGCGCAGTCATTTAAACAATTCAGGCATAGAATATGACGAAAATTTTGAACAATCAGATTACAACAGAGTTTTACGCGTTGCAACAAAATACCGTATTATTATGCGCGACAGTGCATATCAAAAATTAAATGCCGTCGCCCATGAGATTTGTAATGATTCAGCGCTGGTTTATCGCGTATATGAATACGCTTTTGAGGATGGTTATAAATTGCGGGCAAATTATCTGTCATTTATGTTTGCTGATCTGTCTCAAGTTTCAAAATTTGCCAACTGGTCAAAAGAAAATCACGGCATACGTATAGATATGACGCAAATTGAGGCAAAAAACAATTTTAATACTTTCAATATTTTAGCGTCTTTACTCTGTTTCTTTATATCGGGAATTGTAATTGTCTTTGTGGTTATTTTTCTCTATTTTCTGATAGATGCGCATTTCCACAGGATAGCGAAAAATCTGGGAACAATTATGGCATTTGGATTAAGTAACAAAACAATAATCGGCATTTATTTAATGGTATTTCTTGGATTGATAGCAACAAGTTTGTTTACAGTTATTGCCATCTTGTATGGCATAGAAAGTTTATGCAGTTTTATGCATTGGACTCGTGAAGGCGGGTTACCTTATTTTTCACTTGCAGATAGTTTAGTATGCATGGTAATTGTTTTGTTACCTATAATATCGGCAATAGTAATAATTGTGTTCTTGAGACTCAAACTCAAAGCTACACCGGGGGATTTAATTTTTGAACGTAATAACTAAATTTGATAAAATATTAATAAGTATGAATGAATCAGTATTGCTTACTCTTAAAAAATATTTGTATGACTCGGTAACTACAATGTGGTCAATATATGTACCGCTTATTATGCTTGTTTCATTTTTTCTGATAAGCATAATCATTAACCTGTGTAGAAACAAATCGAAAAAGACGAGTATTCTTCGCTCATTATCCTCTGTGTATATTGCAGGAATAGGGACAATGTTTTTATCTCTTTGCGTAGTAATTATTTTGTTGAAATTTTCGGTTTTCTTTGGTAAAAATTTCTGTCAGTTGGGTTTTATTTTCGGATATCTTGCTGTTGCTATTCTGAGTATAATATGCTATGTAAAGATGTGCCAACACGGTAAAAAAAGGAATAACAAGCTGTTGGGGATGTCGATTACGCAAGCCGACACAAACATGAGGTTTACCAATTTCAAGAAATATATGTTGAAACTTTTGTTGTTTACATTGTTTTTTGTCGCGCCGTTTTTACTGTTGCTCATTCCTAATTCCGACAATCATTTAATTTCGGTAGTACTTGACAATAGCGGATCAACAAGCGAGTATATGGAATACGAAAAAGCGGCTTTTTCGTCTGTTCTTGAAGAAACACGTAGAGACGGCGATTATGTTTTGAGTTATTTTCCCGAAGGAGAAAGAGAATATCTTAATTCATTGGATAGCTTGACAAAACAAAACATAGCGTCAAAACTTCATACCATTACCGAACATTATCCCGACCAGCAGCAGTTTCTTAATGCTTTCCAGCAAGTTTTATCTTCTGGAAGCAGTCCTATTTATGAAGCGATTTGGCAAAATTATTTGAGGTGCAAAGAACTTGGTAATAATTACAGTTCAAAGAAATTGATTTTGATTACTGACGGCGCAGATAATTTGTATTGGAATATAAATACTCAAAAAGTATCGAACAAATTAAACAAAGACGTCTTTCAAATCAAAGACAAAGACGGACAGAGCATTTCGGATTATTTTGAGGAAATATTCTGTATCAGCTGGACAAATGAAACTGAAGGACTTTATATGTTTGCCGACTGCGAAAATTCCATGCAAATTTTAGACGGAACTAACGAAATGTCGTACTACCAAAGTTTGATGCAGATTTTGTCCGAAATGTTTTTCGACGTTCTGTTACTCTATATTTTAATAACTATAACCATATTATTTTCATTAACAATATTAATCATTAAACAAAATATATCATGAAAGAAATATTCACATTAACATCTTCGCTATTAGCGATGTTTGAACGGTTTTTAATAATAGCGCTGTGTATGGCAGTTATACTTTGGCTTTATGCCGTTATCCGCACAAACAAAGGAAATAAAGGAAAAATGCCGTTAAAAATAAAAATTAATCGTTCACTTATAGAAGGCGCAATGGTTTGCATAGCGTTTTTGGCAATCTATTTTTTCATATTTGTAAAAGTTACAGGCTGGAAACGTTTCGTATGGAACGAGTGGTATTGGGATTTCAGCAGAAATACTTATTTAATGTTATTACCCGAAATACTTATACTCGTTTTAATTTCAATATTCTTCTTTATTCAAAACAATCAATTATCAAAACAAATACAAAAATCAATAAAATCGTAACAATATGAATACAGCATTAGTAATAGGTCTTGGCACCAGCGGTCTTCACATAATAGAAGAATGCCAACAATTATGTTATCAATTTACAGGAAAAAATAAACCGGAAGCGGTTCGTTATCTTTATTTTGAAACCAATGTAAATCAACAGTCCCAATCAACAGCGATGGGACAAACGGATATTCAACCAGTTTTTATCAGTTTGCAAAATATGGGGGCGGCAGTTCATCAACTTCTGGTCAATAACCAACTGGATCATTCGTGGATACCGCCGGTAGATGCCGCTTTATCCGCAGGGGACGGAGCAGGAGGTAACTCTTCGTATGGACGACTTGCATTTTGGATAAATTATCATGCTGTTCGGAATTCTATTTTGCAAAATTGGCAACAAATAAAAGGCAATGATCAAACATATATCTTTATAGTCGGTACACTTACTGGCGGAACATGCAGTGGGGCGCTCATTGACATGGCTTACTTAATAAGAGCCATTACGGGTTCTGACAAAATTTTTGGATTGTTTCTCACGCCAAGCTATCAACAGTTGGCTCAGAGTGGTTCTGACTCATTGTTCTACAATTATTTTTCAGCAATAACGGCAATCAAACACTATTCAGACAGCAACAATCCGTATGATGTAACTTTTCCAGACGGTTCACATATTCACAACAATAAAGATCCTTTTTATCAGTGTTATTTTATTTCACAGGACTATACGTCTTTCCATGCACCCATGGCTGCTGTCAATGAACTGTATAAAGTAGCTGGTTTGCATATCTATTCACGAATTCACGCTTTGGGCGAGTTCGATACTAATAATGGACAGCCTATCCCTACTTTTTCAGAAACAATAGACCGTAGATTACTTGATATGAAGGCAAATGTAAATGGTTATAAGTTTTCAACCTTTGGCACAAAACTTATTTATTTTCCCAAAGAACTGTTAAAGGAATTGTTTGGGATAAAACTCTCAAAACAATTTTTAGAACGCTGGATAGATACGGAAAATTTTATTGATAATCATAATGATAGAAAGCGTATTGACGAACACAAAATCCGAATTCAGCGTCAGTCCGGAGCCGAATTTGAAAGTAGAATAATTGATTGTCTCAATATTGTCGATGGACAAAATACAAGTAACGATACAAATCTACTCAAAGAGATTGAAAATAATAATGTAACAACGCTACTCAAAAGAAACTATCAGGAGTCAAGTCCTTCTGCATATATTTACCAACTTTTTAAAACTGACAACGATACCAATCATTTTGCTTTAGTTAATAATAATCGTTTCACCATCCGCGACCAATTTATCGAGCAAATTTATCAAGCGCTTACCAGCAATTTGGGTAAATATAATAATTTAGAAATCGGAAGATTAGTATTGAGAACAATTGTAACAAGCATAGACAATACGCTAAAATTTTGGGAACAGGAATACAAAATTGACGGAAGACCAGAGATTTGGAACAGCGTTTTACAGGAAAATATCAAACAAATGATGTCTGACAAAACGCTACCTACCTTATTGCTGTCAAAAGAAGCATATTTCAAAGAAGAACTTGTTAATATTTTAATGCTAAGTAAAATACACGTTGCTGTTAGAGTATTGAAACAAATTAAGGAGATCATTAACACCGGACAGGAGGCTCTAATCAGTCAGCAAAGAAAAGAATTGCCAACAATCCAAAAACTGACTTCCATTATTGCAATAATTAACAGCGTAATTCGCAATGTAAACTATGATACAGAATTAACATTGGAACGACGTGAAAACGAAATTCGAGCAAACCTGACAACAAATACGCCGAATTTTGACGCTATCTTCTTGCATGGCTCTTTGGAAAATGATATTGAAAATTTGGAAACAAATTACAGAAGAAACAATCAAAATAATCTTTTTTCATATATCAATATCACCGACGGAAGACCCTTGTGGGAATATCTTGAATATATAGACAGACAACGTCTTTATTTTGATTGCTTGAGTAACAGTGTAAGATATGTGAATGAAACGCTTACAGATTTAAATAACAGTACGATATTGGATATTATTCGTCGTTTGCAAAATACGCCTGCAGATACGCAATGGATTAGGATTAGAACATTTATAACAGACAACGAAACCAATATCCGTCAAAAATTACCTGGTCTGGAGGGATTACGGGCAAATATCGACCAGTTTCAACCGCATCAATGTTTGAAATTGATTTATCTTAATGCCGATACGGACGGGCTGTCTCCGCTTATGCAAAATTACAATATTCGCCAAGATGATTGTTCGTGTGAATTGCCCGGACTAAATGATGCTATTATTATTTTTCAAGAATATGGTTATATGGGTAGCAATACCCCGACCTTCGACCCGACTGTAAATACAGGTATTAACAAAACCGTATGTCAGCGAATTGCAAATAATATTGATTATGAAAATAATGATGCAAATAATCCGAATGTATTTATCTTCAAACGGCGTGTCCCTTATTTAACAGAAGAGCAATTTAAACAATATTTACAAAATCTATAAAGAATAATTATGATACAGCATATTATAACAGCCATTGACAAACGGGAAAGCCAAAATAAAATACGTCGCATTGTCCGCAATTACTATATTATTTATTGGGCAGTACTTGCACTCTTAATTTGCATAGTCATTTTACCGTTTCACCTTCATTTGGTACCAACAGCCAATACCGAACCCAAAGAAGCAGTGGTAAAAATTGGCACAGAAGAGTCTATGGGTACAGGTTTTCTCATTTCACCAAACTATATCCTTACGGCACGGCACGTTGTAGAAGATTTGCAAATTGGTCAAACGGTAAATATTGTATTTGATCAGGCAAAAGTTTCATTTGAAACAACAGCTACCATCGTTTATTACAAAGAAAACGTACAAAATGATGATTTGGCTTACCTTGAATCAGATGTAGCCATTTTGCAGCTCGAAAACGAAGTAACCCAGATTTCTCCTTTGGAATTAGGTAATTCTGATGAATTTGAAACAGGAAAAATAGTTGTTATGGGCTATGGACTTGACGATTGGAGCGAACCAGATGGGAAAATCACAAGCGCTTCGTATCACGAAATTAAGACGCTTTACAAGTTAGACGCCTCTGTCAATCTTGGACATAGCGGTGGTCCTGTTCTGATGTACGATGAACAGAATAAAGTAGGAAAAGTTGTTGGGATTGTAATTGCCGATTTTTCTACAATTCTTACAATGTACACAGGTATTCTGATAAAAGGGGAAAGCGTTGTCTTGAAAATCAATCAGGCAGAAAAAATACTTTCACAGGGCGGATTTCAAATACGGGAATTTAATTACTAAATTTGAATAACTTGAAATGAATATAAAATGGTTATTACTCTTTGTATTTAATATTGTAATATGCTGTAATGCAAATGCACAGCAGAATATATCAGTTTGTTACAATGACAGTATAAGAATTTCTTTTACGGATACTTCCACGACCAATAAATATTTGTGGCAAACAAAAAATAGTGGAAGTCAAACGTGGAATACTGTGAAAAATTGGAGTTTGGATACATTTGTGGATTTGACTAATTTAGTCAGCTATTTAGATGTAAGATATTTACGGGATACCAATGATAACCAAATTGCAGAAGATACAATTTTGATTGCAAATGTTACCGTTTATTCTCAAATCAGCGCAGGCGTAATTAACGGAATACAAACAATCTGCTACAATACAGCGCCAACTCAGTTTGCATTTACAACAAATCCAAGCGGAGCGGGAATTTCTTACTCCTATCAATGGTTTGAATCGAATAATGGCACAAGTTTTACAGCTATTTCAAACGCAACAAACAACACTTATCTGTCAGGAAACCTTATCGCTACAAAATATTACAAAGTTGTCGTAACTTCACAAATCTGCGGCACAACAGACACAAGCAATATCGTTACGGTAACAGTTCGAGATGAATTTATTGCAGGACAAATTGCAGGTATGGACACAATTTGTTACAACACAATTCCTAATCAACTCACAATGATCTCAAACTGTACAGGTGGCAATGTCCCGTATTTGTATCAATGGCAACAGTCTTTTGACAATATAAATTTCAGCAATATTGGAAGCGCAACAAATACAACATACCAACCAACAACACTAACACAAACAACATACTATCGTTTGCAATTCACGTCGGGTAGCGGTTGCGGAGTAGTGTATTCCAATATAATTCGAGATACTGTTTATCCGAATATACAGGCAGCAACAATCACAACGACAACCATAAATCCTGTCTGTTACAATACAATTCCAACAGCAATTTCAATTCAAACTCCTGCAAGTGGCGGCAATAGCATTTTCAACAATCAATGGCAAGCGCCAATCAGCGGCGTTTGGACTGATATTACAGGCGAAACTTCAAATTCCTATCAATCCGGACAGCTTATTGCAACAACACAATATCGCTTAAAAAGCACGTCAAATTATGGTTGTGGTGA
>JAIROC010000570.1 GCA_031257735.1 Bacteroidales bacterium
CACTGCTACTAAGGTTGTTTTGTTTTTAAATAAGGTGTAAATAAGGTTTTATCTACCTCATTAATCATCCATAACAAACACGTTTTAAGGGATTTAATTGGCTTTGAACACCCTACCCTGCGGGACTTTTGGGACTTGGATGTCGACATCATCCGTAGACTGAAGTCTACGGTTAATAAAGTGTTGTCCCTGCGGGACTTTTAGTCAATGCATAGTTTTATTCGCGACAATATCAATCTAAGAAATTATGACCCGTAAGAGCAGCATAGCTAATTATTTTAGTTTGCGTCAGCCTAACTCATAACTCATAACTCTCTGCGCTCTGTGGTTAAATTAGAATATAGCAGAAATATGCTCTTTTTTTGCACATATTTTTCTCAATATATAAATGTTTTCTTGTCTAAGAATAATATTTATTTCTGTATTGTCTTAGATATTAATCGGATGTGTGTTTAAGTTATCAACAATTGCGGTTGATAACTTCTTGAAATAATAAGCCCAAAAGTGGAAATAAATTTATACTTTTGCAGCCAAAATTTTAAAATAATTATTATAGTCCAAGAGGGACATTCAAAGAACATAAAAAGTAAATAGAGATGAAGCAAATGAAACAAATATTTTTAGGTCTGTTTTTCCAATTGAGTATCGTTTTTGTATACGGACAATCAAAAGTTGATCACATCGAATTTGAGGGGGATACATTTATAAAAATATCAAGCGATGTAATTATTGATTTTTTAGATCAGTCAACCGAAAAATGGGAAACCTTAATGCAAGAAAATGATTACCAAAAGAAACATGAAGAGGGTGGACTTGTTATTTACAGTAAGGGTGAAAGAGGGAAAAGATTTCACGCTATCGGAAAAAATCAGAATAATATGCTGACTGTTGATTGGTACGATTATGATGACAAGGTTAAGACAATGGATGAATTGGAAAAATCCATGGAGAATGAATCTATCAAAAAAGACAATAAAGCATCGTATTACGTTCATAATGGACATTTTATCGTTGTAGAGTCTCTTCAAGACGAAAAGCATGTATTCGAAAGAGTATATGTGATAAAAAAATAGAATACATTTGAAGAAAATAAACAGACACGAAAGCATGGCTTTCATGTAACTGAAACATAAATTAAGGAGAAGCGCTGAATTATAATGTAGCGTGAGAACGGGATTCCAGACTATTTAAAAAACAATATGAGTTATGAGTTATGGGTTGTCAAACTAAAATGACCCATAACCTATAATTAGAATCTGTCTATAAAGTTAGAAACAGCAATCAATACGCGTCATTGCGAAGGAGGCACGACTGAAGCAATCCCTACCCAAAGAACGCATTGATTGTTAGGGATTACCACGTCGCTGCGCTCCTCGTAATGACGGCATTGATTGTTGCGAAAATACCTCTGTTCGGACGAGGTTCTACCTCGTTCGAATTATCTCCGCAGGTTCTACCTGCGCAGTAAAAAGAATATAAAAAATAACAAATGTCAGAACAATTGAAAATTGAAAATTGAAAATTGAAAATGAAATAAATGCAGGCACAGCCTAATAATTGAAAATTGAAAATTGAAAATGAAATAAATGCAGGCACAGCCTTCAATAATTGAAAATTGAAAATTGAAAATTGAAAATGAAATAAATGCAGGCACAGTCTGCTTGGATAGAACGAACGAGGTAGAACCTCGTCCGAACGGAGAAGAAAGAGTGGAGAAAATAATAGAAAATAACAATTATCGTTTTATTAGACAATGAAAAAAATAGGACAATGAAAGAACATCAAGGAATTGAAGAGTCGAAGATAGAACTTCGCAGCGAAGAAGTACAGGAAATATTAGGTACCCCTCCGAAATGGATGATTCGTTATGGTATAACATTGATATTTTGTATCGTTGGAGGACTATTTATTGGGAGTTATTTTTTCAAATATCCCGATATATTGCCTGCGACAATAACAGTTACAACAGAAAATCTTCCCGCGGATATTGTCGCAAAAACAACCGGAAAAATAGACAGCATACATGTTTACGATAAACAGAAAGTAAAACAAGGGGAAGTTCTTGCGGTAATAGGAAATCCTGCAAAGTTTCAGGATGTCTTACAGTTAATGCAATCGCTAAAAGATTTTCAGATAAAGGGTATCCTTTATTATCCTGTGATAAACCGCATGCTGCAATTAGGCGATATTCAGCAGAGTTATTTTACTTTTTTACGTGCGTATGAAGATTATCGTTTCTTTTATGACAATCAGCATTATCAAAAAAAGATTGCGCTGTTAAAAAAGCAAATCGCTACGCAAGAGAAAATTCTCGCAAAAACGCGTATACAGGTATCTTTGTCTGCACAACAACTAAAGTCCGCACGTCAGATGTTCGCTATTGATTCTGCACTTTTTAATAAAGATGTTATTTCTTTATCGGATTTTGAATCATCAAAAACTACCTACATCCAACAGGAACAATCGTATGAATCAACAAAAATGACTTTGGATAACCAACAAATGAGTATATTGCAAACAGAACAGTCAATTTTAGAATTGGAACAACAAGAACGTGAACAGCAAAATAATCTTCTCCTTACGCTTTCAGGCGCATACGAACAACTGCAAACGCAAATCGAACAATGGAAACAACTCTATTTGCTGGAAAGTCCAATAGAAGGCATTGTTACTATGACAAATTATTGGCAAAAGAATCAAAATATACAGTCAGGCGCCATATTGCTAACAGTTATTCCTGACGGGGATATGCTTATCAGAGGTAAGATATTTTTGCCATTGCAAGGCGCGGGAAAAGTAAAGGAAGGTCATTTGGTCAATGTGAAATTTGACAACTATCCACATATCGAATACGGCATGGTGAGAGTAGAAATAACAAATATCTCTCTTGTCCCCGTAACGGTAAACGATACCAAAGGATATATTTTGGAAGTCCATTTTCCTAACGGCTTAATTACCAATTACGGTAAATCTCTGGCTTTCGGACAACACATGCAAGGTACCGCAGAAATCATCACCGAAGACCTTCGCCTGTTAGACCGCTTCCTGAACCCTATCCGCTCGCTATGGAAAAAATAGATTCAGAACTCCTAACCTGAGACAAAGTCAGAGACGAATAATAAGCGATTTATAAAAACAGTACCAATAATTGACATTGTCGCGAATAAAACTTGGCGTTGACTGAAAGTCCCGCAGGGACATATAGCCAATATTAGCGCTGATTAAAACAACTATTAAAATCGTGACAATCCATTCTGTGCCAAGTCAGGAATTCTGCATTTATAAAAAGCGTCATTATAAGCAATGAAGGCGTTGTTGGAAAGGGCGCGCTTCATTATTCGGAAATACACCCCTGTCAACTAATGACTAATAGAAGAAGAAAAAGAAGGCAGTACTGTATGGTAAATCCAACTGTTGTATAGATAATGCCATACCCCCCGGACTGCCTTCGAATGAGATCATCCCTGTGCTAAACTGATGCCTTATAGCTGTATTTATTCTTGTATCTTGTGCTATAACTTGCCATTTTGTGGGATGTATTCAGTTTTTTTAATCTAAAAGCGACAGGTATTCTACTGCTAAAATCTTCATCCACGAGTAAACCCTGTTCGCCTGAAACGTAATGATATGAAAGTATATCATCAGAAATAATATTATCTATTTGAATGTTTACTAATATTTTAGTATTGCGCTTTCTTGTTTGAATAATAGGTAATAGGTCGGTTAATTCTATTAATATTATTTCTCCCGACGATAAACTACTTGCTATAAAAACAGGAGTGGTTAATCCATTACTCTTCCCTGTCAGATTGGAGACACTTTTACGTATCACATTGGAGGAACTGATATAGTAATTGCTATCTGTCTTCCAACCCGAAGCAGGGGATAAAGTAGATGTATTAGTATGATTATCAAAAATTCCTGTAAACATTATCGATTGGAAAGAAACAATCAATGTTGTCAATATTATTCCTGTCATCAATATAAAGATTCTTTTCATTATTCTTTTGTTTTGTTATTACATAATTCTTTGTCTGTGATGTATGACGGTATATTCTTTTTATCTGAACTATGATTGGTTTGAGTTATCTTATTCATTCTAATTGTTCTCCACAGGTCAAACCCATTGGGAAGAAAATACCATCTTTTCAGAATGCCCTCCTTATTATTCTGTATTTCTGATATTTTTGATGCCTCAAGTACACTACTTTTAATGTACAAATCCTTTATGCTCTTCCTTATTAGCATGAGTGTATTATATTTTTTATTTTTATCATTCATACGATTGAAATAAATGTCGTAATAGCGAAATAATTCTTTGATTAAACCATAGCATATTTGCTTTTTTTTTATGTGGCAAAGTACTATCATATAGCGGTATAACACCCGTATACGGTGAAGTAATTCCATGATGCCAAAGAGTGATTTTTTTCGTTTTATAGCGTATTTTTTCCGTGCAAAGGAATATCCCTTCATATTGCACGACATCGTCCCATAAAGACATTTTTTCGCAGCAAAACAAGCGTTCTTTTCCTGTGTAACGAAAGTGCGCAAAAGGGATTTCTCTGCTTTCGCATAATGCGCAGGAAAGCAAAGAAGAGATTTTTCCTTTGAAGAAGTCAAACAAATACACCGCTTTCTTGTAGAAAAACCTGCCAACAAGTATACAATTTTGCCTGTTAAACCGAATAGAAAATAACAAGCAACCCCCACAACGTATGTAACTACTTGCTTCCTGTGTGTGTGTGTGTGTGTGTGTGTGTGTGTGTGTGTGTGTGTGTGTGTGTGTGTGTGTGTGTGTGTGTGTGTGTGTGTGTGTGTGTGTGTGTGTGTGTGTGTGT
>JAIROC010000584.1 GCA_031257735.1 Bacteroidales bacterium
ATGCTGGTTAAATCTTTTTTTGAGGCGCTATGAATATCAAAAGTATTATCATTGCAAAAATTTGCAGATAAAAAATAAATGACAGATAAAAAAATGTTTTCTCGGCAAGGCTGAAAGTCTTGTTATCAATTTAAACCCAGTGAACACAGAGGACACAGAGAAGAATCTGATTCAAATAATATGCGTCAGCTCATTTTCAATTTTCAATTTTCAATTAATTCAGACTATTCTCTTTTTTTCTTTTCAAGCGCTTGTTTTATATCTGCAATAATATCATCAATATGTTCCAAGCCAACGGACACTCTAATCATTCCTTCTGTAATAAAACTTGCAGCAAGTTCTTCTTTACTTAATTTTGATTGTGTTGTAGAGGCAGGGTGAGTAACTATTGTGCGGGAATCGCCAAGATTAGACGTCATAGAACACATCTTCAGAGCATCTTGAAAATTTTTCCCCGCTTCCAAACCTCCTTTAATCTCAAAAGCAACAATATTTCCGCCCATTTTCATCTGTTTTTTTGCAAGTTGATATTGGGGATGGGATTGCAGGAAAGGATATTTTACACTGTCAACTTTAGGATGCTGTTCTAAAAATTCAGCAAGTTTCAACGCATTTTCGCAATGTCTTTCAACCCGAACAGCTAATGTTTCCAAACTCTTTGACAAAATCCACGCATTAAACGGTGAAAGCGTTGCGCCAATACCACGTGAAAAAAGATAAATCTTATTCATAATTTCCCTGTTTCCAACGACAACACCACCTAAAACACGACCTTGCCCGTCAATTAATTTTGTAGCCGAATGGAGTACAATATCCGCTCCCAAAGTTATTGGCGTCTGAAGATATGGTGTAGCAAAACAGTTATCTACAATAAATAATAAATTGTGTTTATGTGCAATTCCCGCCAAAAGTTCCAAATCAATTACATCACAGACAGGATTTGTCGGACTTTCTGCGTAAAGAATTTTGGTATTCGGTTGAATGAGTTTTTCAATCATTTCAGGATAACGAACATCAAAAAATGAAGTATGAATGTTCCATCTCGGCAATGTCGAAGAAAATAGCACATGAGTTGCACCATAAATACTTGAACAGGAAATAATATGTTCACTTGAATTAAGTAAAGCCATCATAGTAGAAAAAACAGCGCCCATGCCTGAAGCATAAGCATAACCTGCTTCGGTCTGTTCAAGTTTTGCCATTTTTTCCGCAAATTCATTGATGTTTGGATTGGTATAGCGCGAATAAGAATGTTTCGATATTTCGTCGGCAAAGACCGCACGCATCTCTTCACTGTCATCGAAAACAAAACTCGAAGTTAAAAAAAGTGGCGTAGAATGTTCATTATACTGCGTACGTTCTGTTTGTGTACGTATTGCTTGTGTTTCAAACTGTTTTCCCTGTTCATTACTTTCCATTTTTCTATTGATTATGTATTTATTTAAAAGGTTGCAAAGGTATAAAAAATTCTTATGTCAATCTTAATATATCACCGAAAATTCCCCGTGCAGTAACTTTTGCTCCAGCGCCTGCTCCCTGAATTACAAGTGGCTGAGAACCGTATGATTCAGTATAGATTTCAAAAATTGAGTCTGATCCTTTTAATTGTCCAAGAACAGAATTTGAGGGTACAGAAATCAATTTTACTTCCAAACAACCTTTACTCTGCTGCAAATCACCTGAAAGTTCACCGATATAACGTAGCACATACCCATCTTCCTGATTTTCTTTAATTGATTGATAATATGTATCCAATACATCTAGATGCTTCAAAAAATCTTCCGTTGAAAGTTCGCGCAATTCATTGGGAATAAGGTTATGCACTGCTATTTCGTCAATTTCATTTTGTAAATCAAGTTCTCGCGCCAAAATCAGCAATTTTCGAGCAACATCATTTCCGCATAAATCTTCTCGTGGATCAGGCTCGGTTAAGCCTAAGTTCATCGCTCCTTTTAAAATCTCACTGAACAGTTGATCCTTAATCGAATAATTATTAAAAATGTAACTCAAAGTCCCTGAAAAAACGCCTCGTATCCGTGTAATATTTTCTCCCGAAAGATGCAGCAACCCTATTGTGTCAATCAACGGTAAACCCGCGCCAACATTTGTTTCGTAAAGGTAATGTTTCTTGTATTTTTTTAATGCACAGCGAATTTCCTGAAAAAATCCGTAAGTAAGCGTATTCGCTATCTTATTTGATGAAACTAAATCAAAACTATGCTCTATCAGTTTAATATAATTCTTTACAAATTCTTTATCCGCCGTATTATCTACTGCAATTAAATTTTCAAGATGATTTTTTTGAACAAAATCAATAACATCATCAACAGTGTAATCCAAACCATTATGTTTGATTTCTTCATTCCAGTTTTTCCCAATTCCATTTTGATTGAAAATAATTTTCTTTGAATTTGCAACAGCGAAAATATTCAATTTTATATGCTTTTTATTTTCTATATTTTCTTCCGAATCAAGTATTTGATTAATCAGGGTACTGCCAACTTGTCCATGTCCGAAGATGGCAATATTAATTTTTTTGCTTTCCCCAAAAATTTCACTGTAAATAACCTTTGAAGCACGAATTGCTTCATCCTTTTTCAAAACCAAACTTACATTGTTTCCAGAAGTTGTATTGTTGATTAGAATTGGAGTTATATTATTTTTAATTAGTGCATTAAGAGAATTATAAAATGTCTCCCAATTTTCACCTGTAACCGAAACAACAGCAATTTCCTTATCTATATCAATTCGATAGACTTCATTTTTATCCAATTCAGCGCGAAATTCTTCGCATAAAGCGGCGGCAGCTTCATTGGCGTTATCTGCGGAGACAATCAATCCAATTCCCTTTTCAAACGAACCTTGTACTACAAAACTGACACTGATATTTCGCTTTGCCAATGCACCGAAAATACGAAAGTCAATACCAACTTTTCCCAGAAAATCACGACCAAGCAAATCTATCAGCGCTACATTATTGATTACATTTATTTGCTTTGTGTTACCATAAAGATTATTCTCAGTTAATTCCATTTTTGTTCTGATATATTATTTAATGTTGAACTGTTATTATTTTTATTTAGTTTTACCAATGACGAGATTATTTATTTTGCACATATCAAACGATCTATACAATCGTCATTTTCTTTTATTTATTTGAAAGATATACCTCTTCGCAACAATCAACGCATCATTGCAAAGGAGCGCAACGACGCGTTGATTGTTACGAAAATACTTTTGAGACTGATGATTACTTTTTTATACTTTTGGGACAGACTCTAATTAGCTACACTATTCGTCACTTTGAGTCGTAACTGACAATAATTCATAATTAACTATGCTGCTCTCCGCTTCGCTTCGGGTCATAATTCTGTTGTTGTTGTTGTTTCTTCTGTTTCAGGTTTGTCAGTCGGTTTTTTTCTTACGCTTGTATTAATAACATTTCGACTGTTAAAATAGAGTTCATAAAATTCAGGGTCAGAAGTTTTAAATACTCTCATTAATTTGTCGAGTCGATAAATAAGTAGCGCGTCAGCTTCAGCAAAAAGATGAGCTAAATTAGCCGTAGCCTGTTTTGTTTTAGCTGTAACAACACGAGGAGCGATAACCAAAGATTCATATTCATTAATTAAATTTTGCAAAGTTTGTATATCTGCTTCTGTTAAACCGTAATCATTCAACTTGTCGGCATAATTCGTAGCTTCTTTCAAAACACGTCGAGCAATATTCAAAGTTTCCCTATTATGAATTTTATACATATTGCTTTTTGTAATAGTAGATTTGGCATATAGTAAGTTATCTCCTATTTCTATAGCAAAAACCGATAATAAACTACTCACTTTTATCGTTTCCGTAACGAGTTTTATTTCCACTTCTTTTTTCAAATCGGAAGTCCCCTGCAATGTACTTTTATCCTGATTAGCAGATTCAGTTAAAATTTGATTGCAAATATCTGTCAGTTTATTCACTGTACTAACAAATACCGGAATATGCATATATTTGGAACTATTTGCAGTAATATTCTGTAAAACAGTTCTGTACATTTTTTCTTTGGCAATCTGTTTATCTGTCATAATGGTAAAATTTAATGATCATTTGAACTATATTAATTATGACTGCAAAAGTACACAAAAAAGTTATATGTACAACAAAAAAATAATTTTTGTTCACTTGTGATGTTATTTTTTTATCATTGTTTTTTTTAATGAAATTATATTTCCCTGAAAGGTAGCTATATATGAGAGGAGAAAAATTACGTAAGACAGGGGAAAAAATATTTTGTCAAAAAAATAATTGCTTTGTCAGATAAAATAACTGTCTTTGTCAATAAAATTACTAT
>JAIROC010000096.1 GCA_031257735.1 Bacteroidales bacterium
TGAAAAACAATGGCATATCATATAAAGAGGCTTTACAGTACTGTAGGATTGATTTTCCGGATAAAATGGATAAGCAGTTGGAATTTGATTTTGGGCGATTTTCTTGAGCGCAGAAAAAAGGTCATGGGTTGCTTTATAATGACGCTTTTTATAAACACCATATAATGAGGCATAAAGCGTCATTGCATTTGTGCTTTTGAAAATCAAAACCACGGGCGGTACATGGCGAAGCGTGGATGTCGACACGGCAACAGTTAGTCAATAGTTCTTCCGGCATGGTTACGGGCGTCTCCGCCGACAGTTGCCTCGCCATGAAGTATAAGGTGGTGATGTCCTGACGACAAAATTGTGAGATGTTGGATACATAAAATACTTCTACTAATGGCAGAAGTTGGCGTTCAAGAGGTAATGGTTAACGTCATAAATTTCGAATTTATGCAAACTTACATATATGACATTGAACAAATTCACTTTTTTTTACATTTTATTGCCATTTGCAGTTATTGTGCCAACATCTTGTTTTTCACGCAAATACAATCATTTTGTAGTGTTAATAAATGTTAAATTTTGTTAAATATTAAATCAAACGCTTTGCGTATTAAAAAAAAGGTTATATTTGCATATTATTTATGGTGTTATTTAGTATTTGTTAAAATAAAAAGTAAAATTGAATATGTGTCATTTTTTTAAAGATAAGACAATCATCAATCCATTGAATGGACAGTTGGGTCTGTTTATTATGTTATATGGCATAAAAGTAAAGAAATTTTTCAACTATTTAGCCAAATTTTAATAATTTATATTATGAAATATCTAAAATATATTACAATAGTTTTATTATCGTTTTGTGTTTCTATGCTATGTGTTTCGGCATGTTCCCCTGATGAAGAAGAAGTGGTGGATTATGTTAGTGTAAATGGTATTCCTAATGATTACGGTGAAATTATAGGATCTGCTGAAGTGAATAAAGGTAGTCGTCACGAATATGTAACGGGAACTAGGAATGCCTTGGCAACTTATAAATGGGAAGTAGATAATGGCGCTATTATTGATAAAGATTACAATGGGCGAACTGCTGATTATCAGGCATCAGTATTTATCACATTTCCCAAGACGGCAGTAAAATGCAATATAAAATTACTTATTAAAAATGTTGACGGTAAAGGTAGCGAATTAAGGTTAGCAAAAACTGTAACAATTAAGTAATATTATAATTTTTAAAACTCCTTTTAAAATCTTTTTAAAAGGAGTTTTTTTGTTTCATAAAAAAATGAGAATTATTACAATATTTATTTTTTCAATGTTTACAATATCTGTAAACGCGCAGTTTATCAATGGTTACATTACGGATACTGATACCAAACGTCCGCTAAAAGACGTAATTATCTCTGTGTCCGAATTGAATATCAATGTCGAAAGCGACAGTATCGGTTTTTGGAGTATGCAAATACCAACAGGTACATATTCGGTAAGGTTTCAACTGCTGGGATATGAGTCGATTATTGTGTCAGATGTTTCTGTTTCGGCGGGAAAACAGCGTGATTTGTCAGTGGATATGAAAGAATTGTTGACTATACTTGAAGAAGTTGTCATTACTCCGGATGGTCGCAGTTATGGACAAATCAGCCGTATGCGAATTAATCCATCCGAATTGTCACATATTCCGGGCAATGCAAGAGATCCCATAAGAATGCTGACATCCATGCCTGGAATTACCAATACTGGCGACGATAGAAACGATTTGGTTGTGCGTGGAAATACTTCAATTGGAGTGCTATGGCGAATTGAAGGAATAGAAGTATTTAATCCCAATCACTATGTTTCATCCGGAGCAACAGGAGGTGCAATAAGTCTATTGAACAAGGATATTCTTGGAGCTTCGTACTTCTATACGGGCGCTTTTCCTGCTGAATTTGGCAATGTTTTTTCAGGAGTTTTCGATGCAAATTTCCGTGAAGGAAATGCTAATAAATATGAATTTTCTGCGGAAGTAAGTAATTTGAATCTGAATTTAATTGCCGAAGGTCCTATTCCGATAAAAAAACGTAAATCGTCATTTGTGGCAGGTTTCAGGCAGTCGGTCATACCTGTATTTGATATTATTAATAAAAAATATAGGGAATTACTTTTAGGCGCAACTCCCGTTGTTACCGATTTTTCATTCAAATTGACCTCAAGAAATAAAATAGGAGCAAAAACCGTTTTTTGGGGCATGGTCGGGAAAAGCGATATTAATGTGCCTGCCTACACGAGTAGTAATACCAGCTCATTCGAGATCTCAAATCACACGTTTAATGCTTCTGCGGGATTATCTCATCAATTTTTTATCGGTAAAAAAGTGAATATTAAAGCGCTGTTGGGAGCTTCATATTTGAAAATCAATAATGCCAGCATTTGGCATAACAATATGTTGTATAAAGATCAATTTGTCGATAGATCAAAAAGTGCCAGTATTGGAACAGTCTCCGATATTAAACTAAATAGTAATAATGTCCTGAAAAATGGAATAAATATTAGATTTATGGACTTGAATACTGAAGAAATTCTTGATAATCAATATACGGTTTACAGTACCCCGATACATGAAAAAGTAAATACAATAAACGCTTTTTCTGAATGGAAACATAATTTCAATCATAAATTGTCGTTAACATCAGGAATACACTATTTTATGTTTTCATTAAACAAGCATTACCGGGTTGAACCAAGAATATCTTTGACTTACTCTTTAAGAAAATACAACTTTGAACTGGCACTGGGAGAATATAGCAAACAAAACCCAATAGGTTTATATATGGCAGAAGTCAGAGATTCTTTTCCTAATACAAATCTTGATTTTATTAAGAGTCGTCAAATAGTATTTTCAATTGGAAGAAATTTGTTACATCGAATAAATTACAAACTGGAATTATATTATCAATATCACTATGATGTAGCCATCTCAAAACAAATAGATGAAGGTGCAGTTACGGTTGATGAAGGTTTTCTGTCTTCTGCATTGAATTTATCATACAATTCGGGAGATATTAGACAAAGAGGTATCGTTTACGATAATACAGGCAAGGGTTATTCCACAGGAATCGAAGGTATAATTTATTTTGATGATATACAGGGATTTTCGATGAATATTTCCGGAACAGTTTTAAAATCCATGTATTATTGTCGCAAAGGATGGTACAATACTTTGTTCAATAACAGTTTTGCATTCAAAGCATTTATGGGGAAAAATTTTCAATTGAACAATAAACTTATGCTACGGACAAACTTTGCAATAAATTGGTTTGGTGGACGACGTTATACGCCTGTCGATTGCGATTTATCTTATACGAATCATTACGGTATGAATAATATAAATGATATAAATGTGTACTATGATTATTCCAGATATTCTGAAAAAAGATATTCCGATTATTTCAGGGCTGATTTTAAAGCAAGTTTAATTTTAAACATGAAATCATCTACTCATATATTCGCTGTTGATATACGTAATTTGACAAATTACAATAATATTTATCATCAAGGTTCATATTTTCAAGACGGTTTGATAGTTGATTATACAATTAATCAACTCAAAATATTTCCTGTTGTTTCATATCAAGTACTGTTTGGAGGAAGTAAACCATGAGAAATGTGTTTTTGATTTTATTAATACTGCTTAATTTTACACAATGTGCTGAACCTTGCAAGATTTGCGGAGAGGGTCGGATTATGGAAAATTATGTATTAAAATATATTATCCCTGCTTATATAATGCATTTATATACCCCGCAAGAAGATATTCTCGGCGTCAAGTTTGGAATTGGGTTTGATGGTCAATTAATAAACTCACTGATACCTGAAAACGATGATGTTCTTGACAAATTTCGTCAAATTGCAAAAAGGAATGGAGATACAACATATTATCATCCTATTTCGACTTGTTTTCCTCTGCCGTGTCTATCTGACGGAGGAAGCCGTTTTGATGTTTATTGTGATAAAAACTATGCCGACTATCCCGCCGGAGCATCTTTAAATGATTTGATTACGATATATTTTTACAGCGCTATGGAGTTTGTTAAAAGTAACTATGCAACAGATAACTCAAAACCAGTTAAAGAGTATTGCCTCCCGCTAAATGAATTTAATTCCGGAAATCATTATTTATTGGCTTATGATAAAGTCATTACATTTATTTTAAATGCTAAACCTGATGATATGGAAGAATATAGTTTCAGGTTTGTTTATTCTGACATTTCAGGCAAAGAAATGATGCATGATGCTATATTTAAACGAGGATATTAATTTAATTTTAAATCTGTAAATTATTAAAGATTTGAGAATTATTATAATACTTATTATGTTATTGTGTACAATATCTGTAAAAGCACAATATCTTAATGGCTACGTTATGAATGTTGACACTAACCGACCATTGAAAGGTGTAATTGTATCAGTGACAGGACTGAATATCAATGCTGAAAGTGATAGTATTGGTTTTTGGAGTTTGAGAGTTCCGATAGGAACATATTCTGTGCAGTTTCAATTGTTGGGATATGAGTCGATTATTGTATCTGAAGTTTCTGTTTCGGCGGGTAAACAACGTGATTTGTCGGTGAACATGAAAGAATCGTTGACTATACTTGAAGAAATTGTCGTCACTCCAGATACTCGCAGTTACGGACAAATCAGTCGTATGCAGATCAATCCGACTCAATTGTCGCATCTACCTGGACATGCAAACGATCCTGTCAGAATGCTGACTGCTATGCCTGGAATTACCAATGCCGGCGACGATAGAAACGATTTGGTTGTGCGTGGAAATACCTCAATTGGAGTCCTTTGGCGAATTGAGGGAATAGAGATATTTAATCCAAACCATTATGCTTTTTCCGGCACATCAGGAGGCGCAGTAAGTTTGCTGAACAAGGATATTCTTGGAACTTCGTATTTCTATACGGGCGCTTTTCCGGCAGAATTTGGCAATGTTTTTTCAGGAGTTTTCGATGCAAATTTTCGTGAAGGAAATTCCAGTAAATATGAATTTTCGGCAGAAGTAAGTAATTTGGACGTGAATTTAATTGCCGAAGGTCCTATTCCGATAAAAAAACGTAAATCGTCATTTGTGGCAGGATTACGGCAATCTGTTGTGCCAGTATTTGATTTCATTAATAAGAAATACCGCGAATTGTTGGGTGCAACTCCTGACGTTACTGATTTTTCATTCAAATTGGCTTCTCGAAATAAAACAGGAGCAAAAACCGTTTTTTGGGGTGTGACAGGAAAAAGCGACATTTATTTTCCTGCTAATACAAATAACGCTGTTTCGTTGGAAATATCAAACAACACAATTCATTCTTCTGCAGGATTATCTCACCAATTTTTTATCGGTAAAAAAATGAACATTAAAGCTGTGTTGGGTATGTCATATTTAAAAACAGATAATTTCAGCAACATTATTACATTTTTAACTTATAAAAATCGACTGTTTGATGAATCTTTAAGTGCCAGTACAGGAATTATTTCCAATATTAAGTTAAACAAGCAAAACCTTTTTAAAGGTGGAATAAACTTCAGATTTATGGATTTGAATATTGAAAAAGACAATCGTACAGATCCGACGGATACAACGGGACACTTTCATTACAAAATACAGAAACAATTCAACACAGCAAATGCTTTTGTCGAGTGGCAACATCATTTTAATAACAGACTAACTATGACATTTGGGAGTCACTATTTTTTGTTTTCATTAAACAATCATTACAGTTTGGAACCTAGAATATCCTTTATGTATTCTCTCAAAAATTACCATCTTGAATTGGCGCTTGGTGAATATAGTAAACATAACCCTATCGGTTTATATATGGCAAAAGGATTTGAATATGACGAAGAAATTAAAACAGTATTTCCCAATCAAAATATTGGTTTCCTCAAGAGTCGACAGGCAGTGTTGTCGTTTGGAGGCAATTTGTCGAATGATATAAAGTACAAAACAGAATTATATTGTCAATACCACTACAATGTAGCAATAGCAAAACAAATTGATGACAATTTCGTTGACGAGAATATCGGATTTTTATCTTCTGCATTGAATTTATCATATAACTCTGGAGATATTGACCAAACAGGGATAATCTATGATAATACTGGCAAGGGTTATTCTACTGGAGTGGAAGGAATGATTTATTTTGATAATATAAATGGATTTTCCATGAATTTTTCAGGCTCTGTCTTCAAATCTATGTTTTATTGTCGCAACGGTTGGTATAACACTTTATTCAATAATAGATATGCATTTAAAGTTTTTGTTGGGAAAGAGTTTAAATTGAATTACAAAAACAGATTTCATGCTGACTTTGCGATAAATTGGCTCGGAGGGCGACGTTATACTCCTATTGATTGTGATTTGTCTTATTATGAACAGAAAATATCATACAATTATTATCAATACGCTGGAAAACAATATTCCGATTATTTCAGAGTTGATTTAAAAGCGAGTTACATTATAAACCGAAAATTTTCTACACATATATTTTCTATTGATCTTCGCAATCTGACGAATAATAAAAATATTTATTATCAAAGATATCAATTTGAAAATAGTCAAATAATCAATCATTCAATATATCAAATTAAAATATTTCCAGTTATTTCCTATAAACTATTATTCGGAGAAAAAAAATGAAAAAAATATCTTTAATTTTTTTTACAATCATGCTTTTACAATGTTCAAAACCTTGTGAAGACTGTGGAACAGGCAGAATCATGGAAAATTATGTATTACGTTATATTAAAGCGGATTCCAATTTATCAATGCAAGCATATAAAGTCTTGGAAGATAGTTCTGAGATATTGTTTAAGGTTGCATTTTTCGCTCCAGAAATAAACCCTATAGTTCCCGAAACTGACGACATGATAACAGAATTTCATAGAATAGCCGCATATAATGGAGATACGGTTTATAACCGCTCTCTTGCAACTTGTTTTCCTTACGCATGTTTTGCTGAGGGAGAAAATCGTTTTGATATATATTGTGATAAAGATTATAACAAATATTCTGCAGGAGTGTCTTTAAATGAGATTTTTACAATACATTCATACAATGTTGCAGACTTTGTTAAAAACGGATATGTTACATTAGACGAAGAATCGCCAATAGCGGCGTGTGAATCTTTGATACCTTTAACTCAATTTAATAATGAAAAAAAATATTTAGTATCTTCTTATGATATTGGTCTGTTTCTAACAGTAAAACCGACAGATACAATCGAATATAAATTTTATTTTGTATATTCCGATAAATCTGATTTTGTATTGAAAGATAGTGTAATGTTCAAAAAAGAATAAAATTAATTATTAATTATAGAATAAAATGTAGCCGATTATGTAAATTTACTTCAGCAATACCAGAATCTATATCCAAATATAAAAGTTCTATTTCTGGGTAGAACTTTTTCAAACGGGTTTCGATACCTTTAGCTACAATATGATTTGCAATACAGCCAAAAGGTTGTAGGCAAATTACTTTTTTAATGCCTTGCTTTGCAAAATTAGCGATATCAGCAGCAATAGTCCATCCTTCGCCACATTGATTAACAAGATTAATGATATTTGAAGCATAATCAGCTTTTACAAAGATTGATTCAGATTGATAATAATATCGAAATTTTTTCATAATTGTCTCTGTTTTTTGTATTCGTTGATCTATGAATCTCCAATATATAGGATGTAAAATTGTCCCTATAAGAGAATTTTTATTAATGCCTTTTTCTATATCTACTTGATAATTTACAAAATATTGTAAAAATAAATCAATAAGAGGTGGTCTTATAACTTCCACATTATGTTCGCACAACCATTCTGATATATTTGCTTGGGCATAATTATTATATTTAACAAAAATTTCGCCAATTACTCCTATCTTAGACAATGTTTTACCAATTATCGGAATCATATTAAAGTCTATAACAGCTTGTTTTAGTAAATCAAGTATTTTTTCCGAATTGTTTGTTTCTATTGCTTTGCATCCATATTCTATATATAAATTAAAAAGATGCTTGGATTCTCCTTTAATTTTCTCTCGAATAACGGTTGTGCTATACATTTGTTGAATAGCTTCACCATATAGAATAGTGTAAATAGAAATATCTGCCAATTTTAGCCATGGCAAATTAAAACCATTTTGTTTGTTTTGAAATGGGCGTCCTATAGTCAGAGCAATTATTGGTACCGAAGAAAATCCAGCTCGAATCAATCCATTTTTTATTTGAGATATGTAATTTGTTGCGCGACATTGGCCTCCTGTCTGTGTGATTGATACGACTATATTATTTATATCATATGTGCCTGATTGTAAAGCCATAATAATATCACCTAATACTAATGTTGAGGGATAACAAACATCATTATGTCCATATTTCAGTCCTATTTCTGCCGAAATTTTAGTGGAACATGGTAAGTTTACAATATTATAGCCTGCTAATTTGCCTATAGAAGGAATAAATGGAGATATAAAATCTGAGAACCACGGAACAAGTATTGTTTTTTTTCTATCTTGTTTCAAGAATGAAGTCGTATATCCTTGATATGATTGATAAGATTGAAAACATGTCTTTTTAGAAAAACTTCTTAGAGATTCTACTAATGAACGCAAACGCAAACGAATAGATCCTGTACTTGTTATTTCGTCTATACGAATTATAGTTAGACTTTTCCCTACATTTTTCAATATTGATGTTGCATCATCCATATAAAACGAATCAGGTCCACATCCAAAAGAATTAAGTTGAATCATTTGAATATTTTGTGGTAATTTTGCCACTTGTAAAGCCGATTGTATAACACGATTCGGATATGACCATTGTGAAACAATATTCAAATAATTGTATCCACTTTCCATTTCTTCTCGGAAAACATCATCCGTTAATACTATTACTCCAATATCAGATAAAATTTGTCCAACTTTCTGGTTAATTAATGGATCTGTATGGTATGGACGTCCAGCAACAATAAAAAGTAGCGAATTGTCCTGTATCGCTTTTTGAAGTATGGATTTTTGAAAATCAATAATTTGTCTTCGGACTTGTTTTCGTATCATTAAAGCATCATTAAAAGCAATATTGAATATCTTATTGGTAATACCTAATTCTAAAAAATATCGTTTACATGTTGTTTCTAGTATTTTATCGTTCTGAAATCCTATTACAGGAGTATCAAATGGAATACCCCAACCATCTGTTGGGTCTATTGAACTGCGTATAACATCGGGATAACCAGTAACTATAGGACAATTAAATGAATTAACCGAATATTTAAATTCCTTGTTTTCTTTCTTTATCAAAGGATAAAATAAACGATCAACTTTTTGTTGTACAAGCGACAAAATATGTCCATGAACCAATTTGGACGGAAAACAGATATTGTCTGACATGATGCTACCGACTCCTTGTCGGTACAATTCATATGTGGATTCAGGCGATAAAACTACTTCATAACCACATCCCTCAAATAAAGTTCGCCAAAATGGAAAATTTTCAAACATATTCAAGACGCGTGGAATACCTATACGCATTGAACTTTTTTTGGGGATGTATTTGAATAGAATTTCATTTTTCTTTTCAAATGCATTATATCCTTTTATATCTGTTTTTCCTAAATTCCCCAATATTTTTTCACATTTATTGCCTGAATAAAAGGTGTTTCCATTGCTAAACTTAAATTTAATAACGAAACAAGCATTGACGCAACCTTTACATTGTACTTTAGTCGTTATAATATTATTAATATTTTTCAATGTCCTCATGCCTGTAAATGAGCTAATCTTACCATTAGTTTTCCATTGGCAATGAGCATATAATGCCGTACCAAAAGCCCCCATTAGTTCAGGGCAATCTGTAGTGCTCACTGATTTTCCAGACAAAAGTTCCAATGCTCGACACATGGCATCATTTTTGAATATTCCTCCTTGAACAACAATATTTTCACCTAATACATTAAGATTTGATATTTTCAATACCTTAAACAAACAATTTTTTATCACGGAGTATACCAATCCGGCAGCAATATCTCCAACTTCAGCATTTTCCCTTAATGATTGTTTAACTTTGGAGTTCATAAACACAGTACAACGAGAACCCAAGTCAGACGGATTTTGAGCAAAACAAGCTTTTTGAGAAAAATCAAACATATTCATATTTACAGATGAAGCAAAGTCTTGTATAAAAGAACCGCAACCTGACGAACAAGCTTCATTTAACTCAATATTAGATATTACTCCTTTATGGATAAATATTGACTTCATATCTTGTCCTCCAATATCCAAGATATACGATACATTTTGGTCAATAAATTGCGCTCCTGTAAGGTGGGCTATTGTTTCCACAATACCATAATCCAAATTAAATGCTGACCGTATTAAATCTTCGCCATAACCTGTAACAGCAGAAGATAGAATGTGTACAGTACTGCCTCTTTTGTCCACTTGATTATAAAATGTTTCAAGACCTTCTATTACTTTTTTTAAAGAATTGCCTTCATTGTTTGCATAATAATAATATACAATATCTTGTTTGGCATCTATTACGACAATCTTTGTTGTTGTCGAACCAGAATCTATACCTAAGAAACATTGTATATTTTTTTGAGGTTCAATGGGTTTAAAGTTTATTTTTTTTATTTTTCGTGCAAGTTTCCATTTTTCATATGTTTCAGTATTTTCAAATAATGCGGGTAAACTTTGTGTAGAAGAAGTTTCAGGTTTTTTATATATTTTAAGCAATTCATTCATTGTATAAACTTTGTGACGTGGTTCGACATGCATAGCTGCTCCCCATGCTGGAAAATATTCGCTATTTTCGGGTAATAACAAATCTTCTTCTTGTAAATGTAACAATCTACAAAATGCCTCACGAAGAGTTGTAATAAATGTTAATGGTCCACCAATGCACAAAATTGGTACTAAAATATTAGACCCATGTAACAAAGTCGTAATGTTTTGTAATGCTACTGCGTAAAGAGTAGACATCGCAATATCCGATATAGAAATATTACGACTCAACAAGTTCTGGATATCTGTTTTGGCAAATACACCACAACGTGATGCTATAGGATAAATTTTTTCATATTTAGCAGCTTTGTCACAAAATTGTTGTGTGGAAATATTTAATAAAGAGGCTATTTGATCAATAAATACTCCTGTACCACCAGCGCAGTTACCATTCATCCTTATGTCTGGATATCCATTTTCCTTAAAAAGGACAATTTTGGCATCTTCTCCTCCTAAATCTATTAAGGTTCGTACATTAGAAAAACATTTTTGAGTAAGTTCAATTGAAGCAATAACTTCCTGTATAAAAGGAATGTTTGTTCGTTCAGCAATCCCAAGACCTGCGGAACCAGTTATTGTAATGGTAAAATTCGTATGAGGAAACAGATTTGCTATATTATACATCCCATTTTCAAACACTTGTCTAATATTTGTTTTATGTCGACAATAATATTTATAGGCAATTTTTCCAACATCGTCCAATACGATAAATTTTACTGTTGTTGAACCGGCATCAATGCCAATTTTCATAAATTTTGTATCCATATTATATTACAAAAAAAATATATACTTATATATATAAGTATATTTCAATATACTATCACTTATATCCACTAACACATTATTTAACAATCATTTATGGCACCGCAATTTTTATATGAGATGAATATTAAAGCCTGTTTGTGTTGCGTATAGTTACAAGTAATCTTTTTCACTTTATATCTTGGTTTGCTGTACTTGATTTAACTTGTTCAAATACATTAGCCATACAATTCCTACTAATATAGGTGGAATACTTAATATTTGACCCATATTCAACAGCATATTGTCTTCAAATTTTACTTGATTTTCTTTTATAAATTCTATTAAAAACCGTACTCCAAAAAATAAAATTAAAAAGAAAGACAAAATTCGCCCATTTTTATATGTAGGTTTTCTTTTTAAGTAAAAAATATATAAAAATAAGAATATAAGTAGATAAGACAATGCTTCATAAAGTTGTGTAGGGTGTTTGGGAATGGTTTCACCAGCTCTTAAGAAGACGAATCCCCAAGGCAGATTAGTTTCATGTCCATAGATTTCGGAGTTCATAAAGTTTCCGATACGAACAAAAAAGCCAGCCAAAGCAATAATTATCGCTACACGATCCACAACCCACAAGTAAGAGATTTTATTTGCCCGACTGTAATAATACAATCCTATAGGTATAGCAATTGCCGCACCATGACTTGCTAAACCTTTGAAGCCTGTAAATTTCCCATTTTCTATTGGAATAAATATCTTCCACATATTTGACGTGTTAAAAAAATAGACTTCAGGTTCATAAAACAAGCAATGACCTATGCGAGCACCCACAAGCATAGCTATTATTGTTGGAAATAATATGGTTTTACACGCAATAATAGGTTTTTTTTCACATATAATCATTTTTCTATAAATCAAATACCCTATTGCAAACGCAGCAAACATCATGAAACTATACCATTTGACCTCAAATGTACCAAGTTTAAAAATTATAGGAGAAACATCCCAATTTATATATAAAATTTTGTTCATAAAAATTAAAATCTATTTTTATGAACCGTACAAGCGACTTTCACCGCATACGGTTCAAGTAATTACTAAATTTAATTTTGCAAAATTAAAACAATTCACTGACATATACAAATCCATGTTCAATAAAGTTATAAAATATCTTTATGTTATATCCGCACATATTCTTTTTTTAACGTGTATGTCGCAGAAAATCAAGAAAAATAACATTTTTTTTTTTATTCTGACATATCGAATAATAGGTGTATCCAACCCGCCTTTTAAAGGAGAATTTTATTTTTCATATCCTTATAGAAGTCATTTTTTTTGATTATTTTCCTCTTTAATGCACTTTTTATAGACATCTTTGGGATTTTTTAATTTATCTGATGATGACTCTACAACATTCTTACTACAGTAGAAAACCTTAGTTGGAAAAAAGTAAATGATCGTCTGACAGATTGCAATAATGTTGAAGTCCTAAAATATTGAATATCATATCTGCCTGTTTTGATTTGCAAAATATTGTTCTTCTTCCTATTGAAAAATGTCAATTGTATTATTTTTTTTTTACATTTGCACGGATTTTTCACAAGAGTTTTAACGGGATTTCGGCTCTGTGTAAAATCAAAATAAACAAAGTAGGTTTTTAGAAGTCCCCTATTTTTAAAATACATGAAAAGATATTACATAATTTATTTGTTGTTCATTGTATTGTTATTATCTTGTTCAAAAGATGATAATGAAAAAATTGAGATTGCAGAAAAGACTATTATAGTATATATGGCAGGTGATAATAATCTTTACCGTAATGTAGAGTCGGATATACGGGAAATGATGGAATGTGAAATACCCGAAAGTTGTAATTTGGCGGTATATGTTGATGCGCCTTTATGGACGGACGTGGAAACTCCTCAGCTGTTCAAAATCCGATCTGGCGAACTGATTTCCGTCAAACGTTATGATTCACACAACTCGGCGAGCAAAGATGTTGTAAGGCAAGTAATATCCGATGCTATGAATAATTTCAAGGCACAGACTTACGATTTGATTCTTTGGTCGCACGGCACAGGCTGGTTACCTTCAAACATTTTCGAGAACCTTACAAAATCATTTGGAAAAGAAGACAGCTCCGAAATTGAAATCACAGATTTGGCAAACGTTCTACCTGACGGATTTGAATGTATTATTTTCGACGCCTGTCTTATGGGAGGAATAGAAGTATATTATCAACTGAGAAACAAGGCGGATATAATCATAGCATCGCCTGCAGAAATATTAGTTATGGGATTTCCATATGATAAAATCATTCCTTTGCTGTTTGCCGTATCTCCCAATTATGCAAAAGTTGCCGACGAATATATGTCTTACTACAAAAATCAAGCGGGGGCATTGCAATCCGCAACAATCAGTGTTGTTGCTACAAAACATCTGGAAACTCTTGCTGGTCTTCTAAACGATGCCGTCGTATCTGGAAAGATTGGTCCGGTTCACGACAGAGACAAAATTCAGAAATACGATTTATTGGAAAATTCGATATTTTATGATTTTATGGATTGTATAGGAAATACGGTAAATTCCGAGAATCATATTATCGAAATAGGGCGGCAACTGTCAAAAGTTGTCATATATAACGATTTTACTCCCCACTTTTTGGGTAAATTTGAAATCGTCAGCAGTTGTGGAATAAGTATTTATGTTTCTTATAATAATCAAGAACTTGATAAAGCATATCGACAACTTGACTGGTATATTGATTCGAAATGTTCAATAGTAGCGTCTTCGTTATATTGAAAATAATACATTTTTCAACACAAGTTATCTTGTTGTAACACACATAGAATTAACCGGACGTAATTTAACGGGAATATGATAGTCGCAATTTAATTGTAATTTTGCATATTTTGCATCAAAAAAACACCGGATATGTCAGAACAGGAACTGAATAAAATACTGTCGGAAGCCCTCGCGCTTCCAGCCGAGACTGAGATTGTCGAGTTCAAAGAAGCAAAGGAAAATTACAATTTCGGCAAAATCGGCAAATACTTTTCGGCGTTGAGCAACGAAGCCAATCTGAAAGGTAAGCCTTTTGCATGGCTTATTTTTGGGGTCGAAAACACAAAACACCGGATAGTCGGAAGCAATTATCGCCCAAACCGCAAAGACTTGGACAGCCTGAAAAAGGAAATCGGCGACAAAACAACCAACAATATTTCGTTCGTGGAGATATATGAGTTGCACAAGCCCGAAGGTCGTGTCGTGATATTTCAGATTCCTGCCGCGCCACAGGGTATTCCCGTTGCTTTTGAGGGTTTTTATTATGGTCGAGCCAATGACAGTCTTGTCGCTCTGAATATCGAGAAAATAGACCGAATACGCAATCAGGCGTTAAACCGCGACTGGTCGCGCAATATCGTTCCTGAAGCGACGTTTGCCGATTTGGACGGAGAAGCGATACGGAAAGCGCGGGAACAATCCAAAAAGAAACACATTTCGCTGATAGATGAGGTGGACAGGTGGGATGATGTAACTTTCCTGAACAAGGCAAAAGTAACTTTGAACGGTCAGATTACCAATACAGCAATATTGCTTTTAGGAAAAGATGAGGCAAGCCCGCTGATTTCTCCGGCAATTGCACAAATATCGTGGATATTGAAAGATGCGCCCGGCGGATTATGAGCATTTTCATACGCCCTTTATTCTGACAGTTGATAAAGCGCTTGCCTGTATCCGAAACTTGCGCTACAGTTATATGGTGGATGATACAACTCTGTTTCCACAGGAAGTAACACGTTATGATGAATGGGTAATTAGAGAAACGTTACATAACGCCGTTGCACACTCTGATTACAGCAAACAATGTCGAATTATCGTGTTGGAATACAACAATCGTCTTCTATTTGAAAATGCGGGCGGGTTTATCCCCGATTCGATAGAAGAAGTTCTACATCTTGATCGACCGCAACCCTATTACCGCAACCCGTTTTTAGTAGAAGCAATGGTTAATCTGAACATGATAGACACGATTGGCAGTGGTATAAAACGAATGTTTATAACACAGAGAAACAGATTTTTCCCTTTGCCAACGTATGATATTTCCGATGAAAATCATACTGAAGTAACGATACATGGCGAACTTATCAACGAAAATTATTCACGCGTATTGTTCAAGCATCCCGAATTATCATTGGATGATGTGATATTGTTGGACAGAACGCAGAAAAAACTGCCGATACGCGAAACAGAAATAGAGCATTTACGAAAATTGCAATTAGTTGCGGGAATGGCTTCCGATTTGTTTATAATAGATAGTTATTCAATCAATTCGTTTAATGATTATAAAAAATTGATATTGAATTTTATAGAAATCAAAGGAACAGCAACAAGGGAAGATATAAACAACTTGATTATTCCTTTATTAATTGGAGACGAGCCGGTTGAGAAAAAACAAAAGAAAGTATCCAATATTATATCTAAATTGGCATATACCGACAAAAAAATTGAAAATATTTCAAAATCAGTCAAATATCCCGTATGGAAACTTTGTGATGATACCAATAGTAGTAATAAGAAAAAAAAGTAGTAATAAAAATGAATAATTGACAGGTATATTTACTTATAATATATTAATTATTAAAGCATTACTTAATAGTAGTAATAAAAAAAAAGTAGTAAGAAAAAGGGAAAGTAGTAAGAAAAACTCCCCTGTTTCCAAAAAACAAGGGAGTTTTTACTTTGAGCGTACTATACTCATCTACTCTTTCTTCCTCAAATGCTGCAATTCCGGGTCATCTTCAATTCGTTGCAACTCGTCAGCGACAATCTGTTTCACATCCGCTTTGATTTGATTGTAATTCGTGTCAATCTGTTCCTGCATACGGTCATTGCCGTTTTCGTCGCAAAAATCCACGATTTGAGGGATTTTCCTGTACGCTTTTGTCTCGCGTGCGACGGCGGCGTTATCTACCACGATTTCGGCATGGAAGATTTTTTGTTCGATACGTTCGTCGAAGTTGTCGGACACTGAACCGACAAACATGCCCTGCGTCAGGTTGGATATTTTGGATGCCGGAATCAGGGAATCCAGCTGCGTGGAGATGGATGTGGATTTGTCCTGACGGTTGATGGTCATGGATTGGCGTTTTTGAAGCACTTTTCCGAAGCGTTCGGACAGGTTTTTAGCAGATTCGCCGACGACCTGACCGGAAAAGATATTCCCCACCGTATTCATCACGACGGCGGCTTCCTTGTCGCCATAGTCGCGCTTTAGCTGCGAAAAATCCTGAAAACCCAAACAAACAGCAACTTTATTGCTTCGGGCGGTGGCTATAAGGTTGTCCAGACCACGAAAATAGATTGTCGGCAACTCGTCGATAATAACGGATGATTTGAGTTGTCCTTTTTTGTTGATTAACTTCACGATACGGGAGTTATACAAGCCCAGCGCCGCAGAGTAAATGTTTTGTCGGTCGGGATTGTTGCCGACGCAAAGAATTTTCGGCTCTGCGGGGTTGTTGATGTCGAGTGTAAAATCATTTCCTGTCATCACCCAATAGAGTTGCGGGCTTATCATTCTGGATAACGGGATTTTAGCCGAAGCAATCTGCCCCATTAATTGATCGGCAGCGCCTCCTTCCCAAGCGTCCATAAAGGGGCTTAAATAGTTCTCCAACTGCGGATAAGATGTTAATATGGGGAAAATATCCTCGTATTTCCTGTTCAGAAACTCAATAGCATGTGGAAAGGTGCAATATCTGCCATTTTGATAGATTTTCATATACCAAATTATTGCTGCTAAGAGTATTATCGGCGATTCAACAAAGAAATCGCCCTGTTTCTGAATCCAAGTCTTATTCAAATTCAACATAATAGTATAGGCGCTTTCGTAAGCATCTGATATGTCGGTCATAAATTCCGGCGCAATCGGATTGCAGCGATGCGATTTGCGCGGATTGTCGAAGTTAATCACATAGAATTTGGGTTTTACCTTGTATTTGTCAATATTGTTGAGCAGTGTGTTGTAGGCAATTATCGACAGGTCGTCGAATTTATAATCATACACATACATCGAAAATCCTTTGATAATTTGCTGTTTAATGAAATTATTAACTATTGCATACGACTTTCCGCTACCCGGAGTACCCAACACAATGGATGCCCGAAATGGATTTACTATATTAATCCAGCCTTTGTTCCACTTCTTTTTGTAGAAAAAACGTGTAGGCAAATTCACCGAATATTCGTTTTCCAACAGCCTTGTTTCCTGCATAAACGATTCGTTCTCAAGATTGAAGACGTCATCCATAAGATTGTTTTTAAGCAACCGGCTCATCCATATTCCGGCAACTAAAAGCAGGATATATCCCAGCGTTAATGTAAACACATACAGCGCGGCATTGGCGACTAACGGCACCGGCAAGTACAGCAGCCACCAGTTCAGAAAAAACAGTATAAAACCAAAGAACAGATACGCATAGATTTTAGTCCAGGTAATCTTTTCTTCTTTCACTCCTTTTGTCCCCAGACAGGACAGGGCAAGAAACACTACGGCAAACAGTTTTGTCCATAAAATGGACGAAAACAGTCCGGTAGTTCGTTGAAAATTCATCAAAATTTTATCCAAAACTCCGATGTTCACTCCACTTTCTACGATGTATTGATAGCAAAACCAATACACGTTTATCACACAAAATAAAATGCTAACGGCACGCATAAATTCCATAACCTTAGCAAGTCCTCTTAAATCATCTTCCTGTTGCATAACTTATTCAATTTAAATTTATAATTATTATATTCGTTTTTGTTTCCTTTTTTTCTTCTTCATCCGCCGCACAAACGCTTCTTCTTCGTGATTGTCGCCGGATATTTCCGGCGAAAACAGGTCGAAAATCCCGCCAATGTCTGAACCTTGATTTTC